>CAKVBV010000001.1 GCA_934725535.1 uncultured Bacteroidales bacterium
TTTCTCAAAGAATACGTACAACCAACTATATATCAATAAAATACAACAACTACTAAAAAGTTAACGCATCAGTAGTACTGTGGAAAATAGGTGCTCGCTTTTGTAAGAAGATAAGTTCAGTAAGCCGAATAAGTCCAATGGGTCGAATAAGCCGAATGGGGCAAAATAGGTTGAATGGGTCAAAATAGGTTGAATGGGTCGGATGAGTCCAATATGCCTCAATAAGGGGAAAGCATTGGACTTTGTTAATAGCCGTGTAATGGAGCGTTAATCCGACTCTTTACTATACAAGAGTGGAAGGTGCACCAAAATCTATCAGTAAAGGAAAGATTTTTTGCGTTTTCTCGTTTAGAGGCATATTCTTTTCTGTAACGAATTGTAATTCAGATTATAAGCAAATATAAGGGTAGAAATCCCCATATTTGTTTTGGCGATTATGTATCGAATCCCATTGTTTTGACAAAGGAAAAAGGTGCCGGTACTGTTCAGGCAAAAGACTATAGTGACTTTCGGAGTGGTCTGTCGTATTCAAGTAGTCCGTTGTACTTAGCAAGTGGGGGCTGCATCAAGGTTCAGGTCGCGGAGGTCTGAATCGGAGAGGAAAGACTGCACCAGTTGCAACTCGTCGTGGGTGAGGTGGGCACCTTCCCTGTAGGCTCCCAATCAGTTCGGCAATATCGGGCATAATCTTCAGTTGGCTCATAATAATCCCTCCTTCTTTAACGATGTGATGAACTGGCGTTTTGCCAGCAGATGCTTGTTGTAATAATTATCAATAGACAACCCTAATATCTTTGCTACCAATTCATTGTTCAGTTCTTCCATGTAACGTAGCCGTATCAGTTCGCGGTAGCGCGCGTTGGGCATCGCCTGTAAGATACGATTTACATCAATATGGTCGGCCACATTGCGACCAGCGGACGGTCTGATTTCTGTATTCGTTTCTTGTGCCAAGTTTGGCAAACAAGAATTCGGTGCTTAATATATAAGAGTTCGGTGCTTGGTATAGAAGAATTCAGTGCTTAATATATCAAGAGTTCAGTGCTTGATATATTCCAATATCGGTTCGATGTATTTCTTGTCAGTCCAGTCGCATTTATCATCCCCTGCTGCCATCAACGCTTTTTCCCATACTTCGTAATCGGCCGGATCTTTCTTTGCAGTCGCCCTTCTGAGTAATTTGCACAATGTTCTGTCCCCGAAAGTCATGGCATCCATATTCCACGCTCCACGGCAATAAAAGAGAGGAAGACCAGACAGGTTATCTTTCAAATTATGCTCCCTGATTTGCCGGAACGCATTTTCTTCATAGGGAGATGCGCCACAGCAAAACAGCACAATCTTTTTACCCGCTAACTTATGGATATTCTTCTTCAGAAACGATAATCCGGCAATACCGGAAGCATAGATGGCTCCGCCTAAGATAACAGTGTCATACTTAATAATTTCGTTGATATCCGCTTTTCTTGTTTCTATACACGGAAACCCTGTTTCTTCCGCGAGCCAATCGGCGTACCTTTTGGTAGTACCGTATTTCGATTGATATAGGATTATTCCGTTCATATTATAAGGATTGGTATAGGATTATTTCAACTATATTACAAGTATGGGAGGAGGGTTTCCATGTGGTTGGAATGGGAGCCTTTGAGGAGGATGTGGCGGTGGCGGAGAGGGTGCTGTTGGAGATAGGAACAGAGGTCTTCCACTGTGGTGAAGACAGGATATGGGGAGGTGGTGGTGCGGTATTCGTCACCGACCAAGAAGACCATGTCCGCCTTGCGCTCCGCCAACATATTGACGATGTTCTGGTGCTCCAGATGGCTGTAGTCGCCCAACTCACGCATCGCCCCGAGGATATAGGTGTCGCCCGTGAAGGCATTGATAGCCGCCTGCATGGATGTGGGGTTGGCATTGTAAGCGTCCACAATGAGGTGGTTGTGCGCCGTGTCCATGGATTGGGAGCGGTTGTTGGTGGGTACGTAAGCACGTATCGCCTCCAAGCCTTGCTCACGGGGTATGCCAAAGTACTCACCGACACAGAGTGCGGCAGAGATGTTCTCGGCGTTGTAGGAGCCTACAAGGTGGGTGCCGGTAGGCATGGTGCCGGTTGTATAGAGAAGAGACCCTACCGGACCCCCTCCGGCTCCCCCTTCAAAGGGGGAGGGTGCAGTAACGGCACCTCTCGTATTCTCAACGTCTTGTCGGGCGGTGGGTGCGGCGTTTGCTGCGGATTGTTGGGCAACAGCGGCGGCGCGTTGGGCATCAGCGTACATTTGCGCAAGGTAGGGGTTGTCGGTGTTGCGGAAGATGTAACCGTGATGGGTGAGGAGGTAGTCGTAGAGTTCGCGCTTGGTGCGCTGTACGCCCTCGAAAGAGCCAAAGCCCTGCAAGTGGGCGTGTCCGACATTGGTGATGAGTCCGTAGTTCGGTTCGGCGACATTCACCAACTCGCGTATGTCGCCCGGGTGGGAAGCCCCCATCTCCACAATCGCCATTTGGTGCGCACGGGTAATGCTCAAGAGGGTGAGCGGTACGCCAATGGAGTTGTTGAGGTTGCCTTGTGTGTAGTAGATGTTGTACTTGGTGGAGAGGACGGCAGCCAACAACTCCTTGGTGGTTGTCTTGCCGTTGGTGCCCGTGATGCCGATGATAGGCAGAGCGAGTTCACGACGCCATGCACGGGCTAAACTTTGTAACCCGACGACTCCCCCCGCCCCCCTCAGGGAGGGGGGGACAAGATAGGCTCTGTCTGCTCCGTAGTCTGCTACTAATTGTTTGTAAACATCTTCGTTGGTGACGATAGCCATTGAGGCACCTTTGTCGAGGGCTTGGGCAGCAAAGCGGTTGCCGTCGAAGTTGTCTCCACAAAGTGCAAAGAACACGCAACCTGCGGGCAGGTTGCGTGTGTCGGTACTCACAGAGAGCGAGTCTTTATTTTTTATTAGGAAGTTCCAATCCATAGCCCTTCTTTTTGTCTTCAATCTTCAAGAGCAACGAGAAAACAAACGCGATGACGCCGAAAGAGGCGAAAACAATCATCGGCACGAGATAACCGCCTGTCGCTTCGCGGAGTTTACCGATAAGCAGCGGCACAAGGCAGAGTCCGATATTCTGTACCCAGAAGATAAGGCAGTAGGCGGAACCCAGTACTTTTTCGTCGATAATCTTCGGCACAGAGGGCCACATAGACGCGGGTACGAGTGAGAAACTGACACCGAGAACCAAGATAGTGACGAGGGCAAGGGTCTTGCTAGGGAAGGCGGGGAGTACGAAAGCGAAGACGCAATGGCAGGCAATCATAATGAGTGCGCCAATCATCATCATCGATGCGCCCTTACCCTTGTTGTCGATAAACGCGCCGAGGAAAGGCGTGAGAATCATAGCCAGTATGGGGAACCACTTGAACAGACCTGCGGCTTCGGCATTGGAGATTTGCAGGGTCTCTTCAAGGAAGTTGGTGGCGAAACGCTGGAAGGGGAAGATAGCCGAGTAGTAGAGCACGCAGAGGATAGCGACAATCCAGAACATCTTGGACTTGAAGATTTGTCCGAGGTCGGATATGTGGAACTCTTCCTCAGGGTCGTGTTCGGCAGTCATCTCGCCTGCTGCAATGAGTTGCTTGTCGAACTTAGTGTCCATGACGGTGAAGACAAGGAAATTGATAAGTCCGATGACGAGCAAGAGTGCGGAGAAGAGCAGGGGTGCCACTACGGAGTCCGTGCCATCGACTGCGAAAGCGTGGCTAATCATAGGGGAGAAGAGCATGGCGGCAAAGACACCGATACGTGCAATGGACATCTCAAGTCCCATAGCGAGTGCCATCTCCTTGCCTTTGAACCACTTGGCGAGAATCTTGCTGACCGTGGTGCCTGCCATCTCGCACCCGCAACCGAAAATCATGAATCCGAACATAGCCATCTTAGCCGAGCCGGGCATGTCGGTCCACCATGAGTTGAGCCACGAGATATTGTTGGCATCGAACCAGTCGCTGATGCCGACGTACTTGATAGCAGCACCGATAACCATGAGCGACGCCGAGAGCGTGCCCGTGAAACGGACACCCATCTTGTCGAGGATGATACCCGCAATGATGAGGAAACCGAAGACATTGAGCAGGTATTCGCCCGCTGCGTAGGTGCCGAAGTCGCCACGGTCCCAGTTGTAGGACTTCTCGAGGAGCGAGGCGAGTGGCGAGAGAATGTCGACGAACATGTAGGCAAAGAACATCATCGATGCCACAAGGAAAAGGACTGTCCAACGTGCTACTGCGGAGTCACGAAGGGTTTGTTGTAGTTTTTCTACCATAAAGTATTAGTAATTAGCCCCCAATGAAACGGGGGACTCCGTTAATGTATCAGAAAACATGTAATTAACCACGAATTAACCATTAATTTTCCACGTGATGCACATTTAAGACTCCATTAAAAGCCATTAAAAACCCATTAAAAAAGGTGGGCAGAGGACTCCGTTAATTGCCGTTAATAGACCGTTAATGCGCTATGGAACATGTAATTAACCACGAATTAACCATTAATTTTCCACGTGATGCACATTTGAGACTCCATTAAAAGCCATTAAAAAAGGAGGGCAGAGGACTCCGTTAATTGCCGTTAATAGACCGTTAATGCGTTGAGGAACATGTAATTACCATATAATTAACCATTAATTTTCCATTTACTACTTCTTTGACGACGCGAGCCGCGTCGTCTCCCAGCCTATAAGGCTTCGTCGTCGGGACGGGGAGGGACAGAGGGCATAGGCTTGCGGGAAGGCAAGTGGCTGCGCTTGCGCAACCACGCCGCCTTGCGCTTCTCGTACTCGGCATAATGAGTCTCTAAATAACCGTCAGCCACCTTTTTAGTTAATAGGTAATAATTAATAGTTAATATCGCTTAACGGGATGCTTTTGGCAATTCTCACTTATCCCTACTCTATCCCTTGCGCATCCCTTGCCTATCCCTTGCTGAATGGTTCACACTTTTCACGACTGAATTTCGACAGGGAAACGGTGAATCCGTGAAAGAATTTTAACAAATTCTCGGCGTACACCTTATATATAGTCGTTAGCCTCTCTGTGAAATCCTAAATGACCCGCGAGAGACTCCCGATAGACCCGCGACAAGGGCAGGGGGAGGTTAGGGCAAAGTAGGATATTAATGGTTAATGGATTTCGGGGTTGGGGTTATTGGATGCCGAGTTCCTTCTTGACGAGTGGCATGAGGTCGAGGGCATCGTCGGCGATGTAGAGGGTAGCCATGGAGTCGAAGACATAGGTGCAACCCTGTGCGGCACCGACCTTCTTGATAGCGTCGAGCATCTTCTTCTGGACGGGCTGGAGGTACTCCTGCTGTTTGGCTTGGATGTCCTTCTGTGCGGTCTGACTGAAGAGTTGGATACGCTGCTCCATCTCAGCCAACTCCTGCTGGCGGAACTGACGGACGCCGTCGGTCATAGTGGCTTGACTCTGCTGAAAATCAACGACTTTCTTATTGAATTCCTCCTGCATGTTGGCGAACTGGAGTTCGTACTGGTTCGCCAGCGTGTCGAGTTTGGCTTGCATGGTTTTGAGTTCGGGCATGGAGGCGAGCAACTCCTGCGAGTTGATGTGCCCCAGTTTCTGTGCGCTTGCCAGCATAGGCAGTGCCAGTGCCAGCATGAGAATGATTTTCTTCATTGTTGTATAGTTTATTTGTTATTATTATCGGTTGATTATGAGTTACTTGGCTCCGAGTTTCTCGAGGACTTGGTCGGAGACGTCGAGTTTGGAGGACATATAGATGAGTGACGGGTCGGCGGAGCGGTCTTTTATGATGTCGTACCGCTTTTCGCCAGCGAGTTCCTGTATGGCGTTGTACACCTCGTCCTGTATGGGTTTGAGGAGTGATTCGCGCTTCTTGTACCACTCGCCGTCGGGTCCGAAGTACTTGCGTTTGAGTTCGAGTACCTCCTGTTCTTTTTTGAGTATCTCGTCCTCGCGCTTGGTCTTCATATCGGCGGAGAGGAAGATTTGTTCGGTCTGGTAGTTGGAGGTGAGGATTTGCGCCTCCTGTTGGGCGGCGTCAATCTCCTTCTGCCAGCGTTTGGATATCATGGCGAGTTGCTCGTTGGCGGTTTCGTACTGGGGGAGGTTCTTGAGGATATACTGCATATCGATGTACGCCACGGAGAATTTCTGCGCGGAGAGGGTGGTCGGCAGAAGCCAACCGATGAGCGATAAGAGACTGATTATGAGATATTTCTTCATACGGCTTATAATTCTTGTCCGAGTACGAAATGGAACTGCGACTTACCCGAGGACATGGAGCCGTTGATAGGGTCGAAGCCCCAACCCCAGTCGATGCCCATGAGTCCGAACATCGGGAGGAAGAGGCGGACACCGACGCCGGCGGAGCGCTTGAGGTTGAAGGGGTTGTAGTCCTTGATGTCGGCGAAACAGTTACCCGCTTCGACGAAAGCCAGCGCCCAGATGGTGGCGTTCTGCTCGAGGGAGATGGGGTAGCGGATTTCCATGGTGTACTTATTATAGAGGTAGCCCATGTTGCGTCCGACGGTGGCATCGTAGGGGGTGAGAGAGCCGGACTGGTAGCCACGCATGGAGACGTATTCGGTGGAGTAACTGGAGTAACTGGACATGCCGTCGCCGCCCATATAGAAGGTCTCGAAAGGCGATTTGGCGTTCTTGTTGAAGTGCCCGAGGTAGCCGAATTCGGCGCGCGCCATGAGGACGAGTTTGGAGTCGGCGGTGAGGGGCGTGAAGACCTTGCCCGAGAAGCGCCACTTGTGGTACTCGAGGAGGTGGTAACGTTCGGAGGTGGTCATTTGGGCGTACTGCGCGTCGGTCGTGCCCTTGATGAGGGAGTAGGGCGGTGTGATTTTGAGTCCGAGTGTGAACTGGGAGCCGCGGCGGGTGTAGATGGGGTTGTCGATGCTGGAGCGCGAGAGTTGGAGATTGAGGGCGAGGTTGTGGCTGGTGCCGTCGGTGATGATGAGGTAGGGCCAGTCCTTCATCATGTACATCTGGTAACTGAGTTCGCCGTAGAAGGAGAAATAGTCGTCGGGCCAACTGAGACGCTTGCCGTAGCCAATGCTGACACCGAAAGTGCGGAGGTACTTGCCCTTGTCCGCCTCCATTTCGCGGTAGTTGTCGTAGTAACTATTGCCGCCGTAGTAACTGTTGTAGTAGTTGTAGTAGTTGTTGTAGAGGCTCTGGTAGCCCTTGATATAACGGTCGGAATAGCCCGTTTGCGAGGCGAAGAAAATGCTGGCACTCAATGAGTTAGGTCGCTTGCCGCCGAGCCACGGTTCCAAGAAACTGATGGAGGCGGAGGTGTAGTAGATACCGTTGGTGCGGGCGTTGATGGAGAAGGTCTGCCCTTCGCCCTGCGGCACAATGCGGTAACTCTTGGGATTGAAGAGGTTCTGGATGGCGAAGTTGGTGAATTTGAGTCCCAACGAGCCGACGAGACCCGTTGCCCCCCATCCGAGCGAGAACTCGATTTGGTCGGAGGATTTGGTTTCGAGTTGGTAGGTGATGTCCACGGTGCCGTCCTCGGGGTTGGGCTGAATGTCAGGGACTAACTTCTCCTGGTCGAAGTGCCCCATCTGCGCCAGTTCGCGGAGTGAGCGCATGATGTCGGACTGGGAGTAGAGTTGCCCGGGTTTGGTGTATAGTTCGCGGCGGACGACGTGCTCATAGACGCGTGTGTTGCCGACGATGTTGATTTCGTTGATAGTGGCGGGTTGCCCCTCGTACATGCGCATCTCGTAGTCGATGGAGTCGCCGTCCACACGCACCTCGACGGGGTCCACGTTGAAGAAGAGGTAGCCCTGGTCGGTGTAGAGTTTGGAGACGGCGTCATCGTCCTCGTTGAGGCGTTTGTTGAGTTCCTTGAGGTTGTAGGTGTCGCCGCGTTTGATGCCGAGGACGGCGTTGAGGTACTCGTAGGGATAGACGGTGTTGCCGACCCATGTGATGTCGCGGAAGAAGTACTTCTTGCCCTCGTCGATAGTGAGATAGACGTCCACGCGGGTGGAGTCGTCGGGGGATTGGACAACGCTGTCGGCGGTGATTTGCGCGTCGCGGTAGCCGATTTCGTTGTACTTGTCAATGACCAACTTCTTGTCGTTCTCAAACTCGGAAGCCACGAATTTCTTGGTGCGGAAGAGGTTGATGATGTTGTTGTCGTTGGTCTTCTTCATGGCGTGGTTGACCTGGTTGTCGGTGAGCGCCTCGTTGCCGGAGATGTATATGTGTCCGACTTTGGTTTTCGCCTTTTTGTCCACGTTGACAGCCACTTTGACATAGCCCGGGTGGTCTTTGTCCTCGAACTGAAGCACCTTGATTTGGGCGTGGTAGAAGCCTTTTTCGGCAAGATATTTGGAGATGACTTTCTGCGCACGGTCGGCGAGGTCGGGCGTCATCTGTCCGCCTTTCTGTATGCCGACTTTGACTTCGATGTCCTCTTTCTCGCTCTTTTTCAGGCCGTTGTATGCCACATCGGAGATACGGGGGCGTTGTTTGAGGGCTATCTCGAGCCAGATTTTGTTGCCCTCAATCTTGTTGGCTTTGATTTTGACATCGGAGAAGAGTCCCTGTTTCCAGAAGCGTTTGAGGGACTTGGTGATTTGGTCGCCCGGGATTTCGATTTTGTCGCCCACTGCCAATCCCGAGAAGCCGATGAGCACGAAGTCCTCGTAACTGTCGGCACCCGTGACGCTGATACCCGCGATTTCGTAGGTCTTGCGCTGCATGGTGTATTCGATGGACGGTGTGGCGGCTGCCGTGGTGTCGGCAGCGGTGTCGGTCTGCGCGGCAAGGGGCAGGGCGCAGAACAGGGCGAGCAATATGAGGTTAATGTATCTGTTCACTGGTCATTCCAAATCTGCGTTCGCGGTGCTGGTAGTCCACGATGGCGCGGTAAAACTCTTCGGCGGTAAACTCCGGCCACAGGCACGAGGTGAAATACAACTCGGAGTATGCCAGTTGCCAGAGCAGGAAGTTGCTGATTCTCAGTTCGCCGCTGGTGCGAATGAGGAGGTCGGGGTCGGGCATGTCGGCGGTGGTGAGGTGGGCAGAGACTGTCTGCTCGTTGATGTCCTCAAGGCGCATGGTGCCGCTCTTGACCTCGGCGGCGATGTTGCGGACGGCACGAATGATTTCCCAACGGCTACTGTAACTGAGTGCGACCACGAGTCGGAGCCCCGTATTGACGGAGGTCTGCTGCATACACTCGTTGAACTTGCGTCGTGCCTCAGCGGGCAGGCGGTCGAGGTCGCCGATGGTGAGTAACCGTACGTTGTTCTTCATCAGCGTGGGTGTCTCCTTGACGATGGTGTCCACAAGCAGGGACATAAGGGCGTCCACCTCCTCTTTGGGGCGGTTCCAGTTCTCGGTGGAGAAAGCATAGACTGTCAAGTACTCGATGCCGAGTTCGGCAGCGGCTTCGGTAATCTCGTGTACGGTCTCCACGCCTTTGCGGTGCCCGAACATACGCGCCAAGCCCTGACGCTTCGCCCAACGACCATTGCCATCCATAATGATGGCGATGTGGCGAGGTATCCTATCCTGTTGTATTTGTTGCTTGTAGCCCATATCGCGATGCTGTTTATCTACATACTCTACAGATTTTCCTCTCTTTGGCAAACTCAAAAACTATGCCAAGCGTCAAAGTGGAGGTTAAATCGTTGTTCAAAATGTTGGTTCCGTTCAGCCCATTCTTGTTGCCACTTATTTCAGGATTGGTGCGTCCGTCCAAACTCGGGAGCCCCTCGATATTATCCACAAAGTATATCTGGTGCTGCCATGCGACCTGCAGTTGCCAGCGGTCAGCGAACTTCCACTTCATACCAATGCCAAGGGGGATATACATACCTGCTGTTGGTTTGCTTCCTTCACCAATGAGGAGGGGAAAAGGATTATCATGGCTTGCGGTCGCCTGCTCGTTGTACACACTAAAGCCCAGACCTATAAATATATAGGGTGTGATGGGCTTCACTCGCATATCGTAGCCGCGTTCGCCAAAGCGGAAGAAATTGAACTCGCCCGTTACGTCTGTATGCCACATCGGGTTGTAGTAGAGCGTTCCCTCTGTGCCGTACTCGCGGAAAGTGATGCGCTGGCGTTGCACCTTGACCTGTAATGCCCAACGTTTGTCGAACTTGTAGCGGAACTGTCCTCCGAAAGTTTCCAAGGGGTTGGTGAATATATGGCGCGTGGCATCGCCTACATAATACCCTCCTCCCGCCTGTATGCCGAAATCACAATGATACATCCTCGTGTCCGCCCATACAAGGACAGGCAGTGTCAGCACCACTATGGACAGCAGCAATCTGTTCATCTACAGCATCATCTATACCACCTACTACTTAGAAATATCCTATTTAGAAATATCCTTCACAGTGGCATGATGATCTCTTAGGACCTTGCTTATATCCCAAATTGCCAAAATTGTATGCGGCACCGATAGTTACCAATAAGTTATGGTTGCCACCAATGGACTTCATTTGCAGTTGGTCGTACGGGAATTGCGATGAGCCGCCTTCGATATTGCTATTCAGTCCGTTGGGGTTCTTGCCAGAGATATATAAGTGGTATTGCGCACCGGCTTGCAGTTGCCAATTGTGCGTAATGCGCCATTTGACACCCAGTCCGACAGGGATATACAGCGCGAGACCTGTTTGCCCTGCATAGTCCGATGGGTAATTAATATTCTTGGTTCCCACTATGGGGTAGTTAGAGCCTTTGTCCTTCTTATTGCCTGTACTGCTTTCCCGCAATACGGCCTGCTTATTGTACATAGTGATACCTACACCAGCCAATACATAGGGGGTTACCCGAAAGGTTCTGTCATCTCCTACGACAAAATGGTCCATCGAATAGTTAAGGATATTGTACTCGGCCGTTGCGTCGAAATGCCACATTGCGTTGTAATAAGAGTGCTGGTTTTGTCTCTCATTACCAACCATCTTGTACTCCTTATAATAGGTGCGCTGGCGTGTTGCTTTGAGTGTTATATTCCAGTGGTTATCAAATCTATAGCGTACAAAAGCCCCATAGGCTTCAAAGCCCGGAGGCATCTTGTCTTCACTGTCAACAATCCACATTCCGACCTTATTGGTACGCGTAAAATCCCCTTGTTGTGAGATACCCCAATAGAACCCTGCACCTCCTTGTAAGCCTATCTCCAAATGGTCCCACTGCGCCATTACAAGGTTACACGGCAATAGGAGAGTTAGCACAACCCATATAAATTGATGTCTTTTCATAACAACACGCGATATTTCTATTTACAAAATGATACTCAAAGTAGCGCGCAAAGGTACAACTTTTTTCATAGATATGCAAATTATTTTACCTGTACATTTGTTTTTATTTTCAGTCTCCTTTGTTTCTATTTTTGGATTAGGTGGCGGAAGGCGTCGGAGACGCGGGCGGCTTCGATGATGCGGATATGAAGATTGTGCGGGTTGTACTTCTGACCTGCGGGAATGATAATCTGCTCAAAGCCGAGTTTTTCGGCTTCCCTGATGCGCTGGTCGATACGATTCACAGGACGTATCTCGCCCGAGAGCCCGACCTCGCCCGTAAGGCAGATATTGGTATCCAGAGCCACGTCCATATTCGACGACAAGACTGCCGCCAAGACCGCCAAATCAATCGCCGGGTCATTGACACGGAGTCCGCCGGCGATGTTGACAAAGACATCTTTCTGCAACAGTTTGAAGCCTACACGTTTCTCCAAGACGGCAAGCAACATATTCAGCCGTCGCCCGTCGAAGCCCGTGCTGCTGCGCTGGGGGGTGCCGTAGGCTGCGCTTGCCACCAGTGCCTGTACCTCTATCAACAGCGGTCGGACGCCCTCCACTGCCGCTGCGATAGCAATACCCGACAGTCCTTCACGGTTACCGGAAAGCAACAGTTCGCTGGGGTTCGTCACTTCGCGCAGTCCGTCCTGCTGCATCTGGAAGATACCCAGTTCGCTGGTGCTACCGAAGCGGTTCTTCTGGGCACGCAGAATGCGGTAGATGTAGTGCTGGTCGCCCTCGAACTGGAGGACGGTGTCCACGATATGCTCCAAGACTTTGGGTCCGGCAAGTGACCCTTCCTTGTTGATATGCCCCACGATGATGAAGGGGACGTTTTTCTCTTTGGCGTACTGGAGTATGCGCGCGGCGCACTCACGTACCTGGCTGAGACTGCCAATGCTTGCTTCAATTGCCTCTGTACCAATGGTTTGGATACTGTCTATCACCACCAAGTCGGGCTGCAGGTCAGTGACGCTCTCGAGGATACGCTCCAACGAGGTCTCCGCCATGATGTAGAGGTTGTCGGGACTGCCGGCAAGGCGTTCCGCACGGAGTTTCAGTTGTTTGGCACTCTCCTCGCCACTGGCATACAGCGTCCTGCGTTCGCCCATGCGCATGAGCACCTGCAACGCCAAAGTGGACTTGCCTATGCCCGGTTCACCGCCCAGCAACACCAGACTGCCGGGAACCAATCCGCCGCCCAAGACGCGGTTGAGTTCCGCCGACTGCATGTCGATGCGCATCTCTTCGGTAGCCGTAATATCCTGAATACGTTGCGGTTGCGTAGAGCCACGGGGCGAGATACCCCGCTTGTTGCCTGCTGCGGGTGCCACCGTGGATTCCTCGTAGGTGCCCCATTCGCCGCACACAGGGCAACGACCCAACATCTGAGGGGCTTTCGCGCCACAGTTGGAACATATATATTCGGTTGTCACTTTCATGGAAGTAATTAAACATTAATTACCGCGTTGCATGGAATGAATAAAACATTAATTACCACGAATTAACCATTAATTTTCGCAGTATAACCTATTGGTTGGCTTTATGTTAGAAGAAATAGGACTTCTTTTCTTCCGCCATTATCGTGTTGGGGAAGACCTCCTGTGCCTCGCGCAAGAACTCGGTATGGTCGTCCACGCGGGCACTATAGTGACCTATCATCAGTTGTTTTGCCTCGGCCTTCAGGGCTATCTGCGCTGCCTGTCGGGCGGTGGAGTGCATGGTCAGTTTGCACTTGTCGGCATACTCCTCGGTGTAGGTGGACTCGTGAAACAAGAGGTCCACGCCGTGTATCTGCTCGGTGATTTTCTCGCGGTACATGGTGTCGGAGCAGTAGGCGTAGCGTTTGCGGGGCTGTTCGTCGCGGTGGTGCTCGGTGAAGAGGAAACCGCACGTGGGCACCTTGTGGCGCAAGGGGATAGTCTCGACGGTGAGTGTGCGGTCGTCGATGATGACCTCCTGTTTGCGAGGGTGCAGGGGGTGGAAGATTACCTCGTAGGTCAGGTCGGCGCAGTGGTAAGTGAGCCACGGGCGCATGAGTTTCTCGAGGTCGGGGTGCGCGTAGATGTGCAGGGGTTGCGTGCGGCGAAACATGCCCAGCGTGGAGATGAGTCCTATCAGCCCGAAACAGTGGTCGCCGTGCAAGTGCGAAATCAGCACCGAGTACAGGCGTCCTGTGCGCACGCCCATCTGCCTCATTGTCAGTTGGATACCCTCGCCACAATCAATGAGGTACGACCGCCCGCAAATCTCCAGTATCTGCCCCGTGGGAGAGTTCTGGAACGTGGGCATCGCACTGCCGCAACCTAATATGGTGAGTTTTGCGCTACTCATATTGCATATACTTTTTCGCTGTACAACCTATAACTATCCTCTAACAAACCACTAACAAAGGGTAGTCTATTTGTAGCCTATCCATTGCTCATCCCTTGCGTATCCCTTGCTGAATCACCTACTCTTGACCCGATGGAGATTCGAGATTTACCTGCTGATGACGACGCGAGCCGCGTCGTCCCCCAGACACCGTTCTTTCCCTCTATAAGGGAGGGGACAAGCATACATATCACTTCCTTGTGCTCAAGTAGATACGCAGACAGACGTTCTTCGTGTATTGCGGGAAGTCGCCTTGCTGAATCCATCCGTAGTAGCCCGTGTCGCGACGGAAGACATCTGCCACGCGCTGCCCTTTGTACTTGCCGAAGTTAAAGATTTCCACGCCCTCGTTGTCGTAGGCGATACGTCCTGCGAAGTCGGCGAAACGCACATTTCCGGTCGTGTAGGTTGCCAGTTCGTCCACTGTCGTGGGGAGGTCGTACTTCTCCAACTGTGCCATCAGCACCTCGTAGGTAGCCATGGTGTCGGCATTCGCCGAGTGGGCATCGGTGAGGTCTTTGCCGCAATAGAACTTGTACGCCGCCACGAGGTTGCGCGGTTCCCGCTTCTGGAAGATAGTGAAGACGTCCACCATCTTCATGCGTTTGAGGTCGATATTCACGCCCGCGCGCATCATCTCCTCCGCCAAGAGGGGCAGGTCGAAGTGGTTGGAGTTGTAGCCCGCGAGGTCCGCGCCCGTCAGCACCTCTGCCACCTGCGCCGCTATCTGCTTGAAGGTGGGGCAGTCTTTGAGGTCTTCGTCGTGGATACCATGTACGGCAGACGCCTCATCAGGGATGTGCATCTGCACCTCCTCGCCGTTGACGATATGGGTAGGCTTAACGCGGAAAGTCTTCCCCTCGGACGTGCCGTTGGGGAAGACCTTATAATAACTTAACTCTACAATACGGTCGGTGCCGATATTGAGTCCCGTGGTCTCCAAGTCGAAGAATACCAGCGGTTTGGTTAGTTGGAGTTTCATGTTTCTTGTTGTAAGTTCAATACATTCGCTTCCGCGGACGAGGGCGTCCGCGTCCCTGGAAACGACGCGGGACGCGTCGTCGCCATACGGTTTACTCGTTGAGCAGCATCGGCATTAGCAGTATCAGCAGTTCTTGGTTCTCCTCGTTCTCGGCGGGCAGAATGAGTCCGGCACGGGCGGGGTCAGCCAACTCCAATATCACGTCTTGCGAAGCGATGGACGACAGTATCTCTATGAGGAACGGCGCCTTGAAGCCGATAGCCATCGGCATACCGCTGTAGTCGCAAGCGATAGTCTCTTCCGCGGAGGTCGAGAAATCGATGTCCTGTGCCGAGATTTTGATTTGGTTTTCGCTCAGTGCCAGTTTCAGCAGCGACGTACCCGTGTTGGCAAAGACTGCCACACGCTTGCAGGCATTCACGATGGTCTGACGGTCCACGATGACCTTGTTCTGGTTGTTCTGCGGGATAACGGCATTGTAATTGGGGAAGCGTCCTTCTATCTGGCGGCACACAATGACCGTCTGCCCGAAGGCGAACTTGGCGTTCTTCTGCCCGAAGGTGATGACCACGTCCTCCGTCTCCTTCGCCAACACCTGACGAAGCAGCATGGCAGGCTTCTTAGGCAGTATGAAATTAGTGGCTTGCGGCACGTGAACACTCGTGTTGATGTAGCGTACAAGGCGGTGTGCGTCGGTAGCAACCAGTGTGATTTTGTCCTCTGCGAGGTCGAAGAAGATACCGTTCATCACGGGGCGCAACTCGTCGTCGGCAGTGCAGAAGATGGTCTTGTTGATGGCATCAAGCAGCACATTGGCGGGCATCGTGAGGGTGTTCTCGCCCTCTTCGGCGGGCATCTCGGGGTACTCCTGTCCGTTGGCACCCACGAAACTGTATGTACCGTTGGCACTGGTGATGTTCAGCCCGAAGTTCTGGTCGTCAATCAGGAAGGTCAGCGGCTGCTCGGGGAACTCCTTGAGGGTGTCCAGCAGCAGGCGTGCGCCGAATGCCACCTTGCCTTCGCCCTGCGGATTCTCCACTATGAGTGTGGTGCGGATAGTGGTCTCGCCGTCGGAAGCCGTCAGCGTGAGTTGCTCACCCTGCAGGTCGAACAGCACATCCTCCAATATCTGCAAACTATTCTTGCTGGCAATCACGCGGCTCACTGTTTGCAACTGTGCAAACAACTTCGTACTTGATACGTTAAATTTCATATTCTGTCTGTTTTTTGGTTAATACAAATTGTTGGTACACCCTAAGTGTATTTTGCCCGCAAAGATACAATTTTTTCGGGGATTATGCAAATAATTTTGCTTTTGCGATTGTTTTTGTATGCATAGTTTTGCGATATTTGTATGGCACAGGCTGCACCATCTTTTTGTATCCACCCTCTATCCACTCGTTATCCACCCGTTAATCACATACTAATCTCATACTAATCACATACTAATGTCATACTCTTGACTCGAGATTCTCCCGACTATAAAAAAGAGACTGCCTAAACTTGTCAGGCAGCCTCTCAGGTGATGTGCGAGATGTATCCGCTTTACTTGGCGTAAGATACCGCGCGGGTTTCGCGGATGACGGTGATTTTGATTTGGCCGGGGTAGGTCATCTCGTCCTGAATTTTCTTGGCGATGTCGAACGAGAGCAGTTCGGTGTCCTTGTCGCTTATCTTGTCCGCCCCGACGATGACGCGGAGTTCACGACCTGCCTGCAGGGCGAAGGTCTTGGTGACACCCGGGTAGGAGAGGGCAATCTGCTCGAGGTCGTTGAGACGCTTGGTGTATGCCTCCACAATCTCGCGCCGTGCGCCCGGTCGTGCACCGGAGATAGCATCGCACGCCTGTACGATGGGGGCGATGAGGGTCTCCATCTCTATCTCGTCGTGGTGCGCACCGACCGCATTGCAGATGTCGGGTGCTTCGCCGTACTTCTCGCAGATTTTCATACCCATTGCTGCGTGCGGGAGTTCGAGGTCTTCGTCGCTGACCTTGCCGATGTCGTGGAGCAAGCCTGCGCGGCGTGCTTTCTTGACGTTCAAGCCCAATTCGGCAGCCATGGCAGCACAGAGATTAGCCGTCTCGCGGGAGTGCATGAGCAGGTTCTGACCATAACTGCTGCGGTACTTCATCTTGCCGATGAGGCGCACCAGTTCGGGGTGCAGACCATGGATACCGAGGTCGATACAGGTGCGCTTACCGGTTTCGATAATCTCCTCCTCGACTTGCTTGGTGACCTTAGCCACGACCTCCTCGATACGTGCAGGGTGGATACGTCCGTCCTGCACCAGTTGGTGGAGGGACAGGCGTGCTATCTCGCGGCGCACGGGATCGAAGGCGGAGAGGGTGATGGCTTCGGGGGTGTCGTCCACTACAATCTCGACGCCGGTAGCGGCTTCGAGGGCACGGATGTTGCGCCCCTCGCGACCGATGATACGACCCTTAACCTCGTCATTATCAATATGAAAGATAGTAACGGCGTTCTCTACGGTCGCCTCGGATGCCACGCGCTGGATGGACTGGATGATGATTTTCTTCGCCTCTTTGTTGGCGGTGAGGCGTGCCTCGTCCATGGTTTCGTTGATGTACGCCATGGCGTTGGTCTTTGCCTCGTCGCGCAGTGCCTCGATGAGTTGCTTCTTCGCCTCTTCCGCGGAGAGACCCGATATTTGCTCGAGTTGCTGCTCTGCCTGGTGCTGCATGCGCTCTACTTCCTGCGCCTTGAAGTCGATGGCTTTCTGCTGTTGCTCGGCCTGTTGCTCGAAATCACGCTTGCGCTGGTTGAGGTCGTTCTGGGCACGTTGCACCTCGCTCTGGCGTTGGTTGAGTTGCTGGTCGCGCTGCTGCACACGCTGCTCACGCTGCTGCAACTTCTGCTCCGCCTGACGGACTTGGTTCTCGTGCTCCAACTTGAGCGCGATGAACTTCTCTTTGGCTTCGACGACTTTGTTTTTCTTGATTACTTCTGCCTCTTCTTCCGCCTTGCGGAGAATGCCCGCACTGTGGAAACGGAAGATGAGGTAGCAGATGCCTGCCCCCACCAGTAGTCCACCAAGTGCTATAAGAATGTAAATAAGCATAACTGATTCTTAAATTATTGGGTTTATTTATTTGTTTAACGTATTTATTATCAATTGGTTGAGTTCCTGCAGTTTTGTGTCCACAGGTTCCAGCCGGTGCGCGTGTGCATCGGCATGGAGGTTGACCGCCATCTCAAGTGCGACATATACCCAGACCTGTTCGGCCGACTGGAGTGGCATCTTGCGCTGGTAGAAACGGTAGCGGTCGTTGAGCATATCGCAGGCGCGACGGTACAACTCCTCTGCGTCCGCCGGCACATTCAGCGAGATGTGGTGTGCATCCAACTGAAGGGTGATATGTTGTTTTCGATGTTCTGTCACTGTTTCAGTACCTCGATAGCCCTGTCCACTTGGGCAATCAGGTTGGTGATGCGCTGTCGCGCGCGCGCACGTTCCTCATCTTCTACGTCGTTTGCCACCAAGGCGTGCGCGGTGTGGAGGTGGTTGTAGTCCGACTTGAGTTTGACCAACTCGGCGTGGGTGCGGATGATTTCCTCGCGCTGACGTTGGTTCTCCTCCTGTAGGGCTGCAATCTGCTGCTGCTGAGCCTCGTAACGGTTCAGCAATTCGCGCAGGCTTTGCTCTAAGGACTCCAGAGATTCCATTGGGAAAGTAATAGTTAATAATTAATAGTTAATAGTTCTATTCCTGTGATTTTCTGTATGTTACTCACGAATGCATCCGCTGTGATATTAACTATTAACCATTACTCATTACTTAAAAAGAGTAGCCGATGCCGAGACCGATGACGCTCTTGAACTGTACGCGCTCCGCCTTGCCAAGGGAGTTGCCGTCCTTGTCGAACTTCTCGATGAGGGTACCGTTGTAGTACTTGAGGGAGGTGTTGAGCGACACTTGCAGGCATTTGAGGAACTGGTAGGAGATACTGACGTCCCAGTCCACATCGAAATTACCGAAACGGCGGTTGTTGTCGCGGTAGCCAATGTGCTTCATATCAGCAAAGAAACTCTCGGGTTGTACGCCCGTGTTGGCATACTGCACGCCGTCGGCATCCTCGTAGATGTCCGTCTTATCCCACTTGTATGGGGTGAAGAGCCCCAGAGAAGTGATGATTTTCAGGTCTTTGTAGGTGTAGTTGATGGTCCCTTTGAGGGAGAGACCCAACTCAGCACGGAGGTTCTTGCTGTAGTCCTTGCCGACTTTGCCCGTTGCCTCGTCCTCGATGGTGTAGTCCCATACGGCGTATTTCTCTTTGAGTGCCTGTCCCAAGCCGTCGGGATAAACGAGTGAGCCGTCTTCGCGTGTGATAGTGAGCGACTTATCGTTGAGTTTGCTGCTGACATAGGCTGTGGAGAGACGTCCTGCCACCGGCGAGAGATAGACGGAGAAAATGTCGTTGGGCTTCCAGTCGATACCGATGGCAATGTCGGTGTAGGACGGTGCAAGCCACTTGGATATGATAGGGTCAAAGGCTTCGGTGCCGTCGTACGCGCGACCATAGGCAAACTGGCTCTGGAAACCGGCAGACACAGTGAGGAACCATGCCTTGTGGAACTCCCAACCGAACTTGGTGTTGAAGTTTAGTTTGTCGCTTGTCTTCTGGAGGGCATCAAACTCCTGGTCAATCCAACTGAGACCATATTCCATGTCCAAGTTGGTTTCCCACGACATATTGTTTCCGTTATACAGCAGACGCAGTTTGGTGTTGGCTACGCCATTGACGTTGTTGTTGCCGCCGGCAGCCCAGTTCCACATGCCTGTAGCCGCAGCATTCAGTCCGACGGTACCATTGAATTTCCAAGCATCGGACTTCGTGGGTTCTGCTTCTTGTGCACATACGGCACAGACGGTTGAGAGTCCGATAATGAGTGTGAAGATTTTTTTCATTGTTCGCAAATATAATTATTTCGTTTCTTGCGTTTAGTATTGTGCGGCATCATAGACTTGGTCGGCGATGTCGCTGCCTTTGAGTTTCTCGATGATGCAGAAGGCGAAGTCGCTGCTGAGTCCGGGGCCTTTGGCAGTGATGATGTTCTTGGACTCGACCACCAATCCGCCTATGAAGGACTCACCGAGGTATGACTCGAAGCCAGGGTAGCATGTAGCCTGTTTTCCGTGCAGGATTCCGAGTTGCCCGAGTACGGACGGTGCGGCACAGATGGCTGCAATCATCTTGTTCTCGGCATTGTGTTGGAGCAGCAGTTCGCACAGGTCGTTGTGCTCGCCCAAGCGTGTAGCCCCGCCCGGGAGGATAAGCATCTCCGCGTCAGAGAAGTCCACAGCCTGGAACAATGCGTCCGCTTTGACGGCGATGTTGTGCGCACCGAGTACGGTCTCAATGCCCGTGACCGAAACGGTTGTTACCATAATGTCGGCACGACGCAGGAGGTCGATGGTTGTGATGGCTTCTATCTCCTCGAAGCCGTTGTCTAAGAAGATGTAGTTCATAGTCCAATCATTTAGTTGAGTTTGAAGGTATATACTATACTGCCTCGCTGAGGCTTATCCCCTTTGGTAAATTTGGCACGTCGGGCAGCGTCCAATGCCAGTTGTTGCGTCTTGCGGTCAGAGATATTGGTGCCGTCACCAATGCTGGTTGCCACCACATCGCCTGCCTCATTGACCATGATATTCACCACCACGCGCCCTGCCTGGTTGAAGTCTTCCGCGGGTTTGGGCAGTGCTTTGCAGTCGCGTCCGTGGAGGGTCCATGTGTTGCTGTTCATAGAGCCGAAGCCTTTGCCCACGGGGTTGCCTTTGACACCCGAGGCATCTGCTGTGGAAGAGTTGTCGCCATTCGCGCCCACTGCCGAGGTTGTCTGCCCAAAGCCTGCCATTGCCTGTTGGGCACGGGCTATGGCTTCCTGCTCACGGGCACGCTTTTCTGCGAGGGCTTTCTCGCGTGCCTGCCGTTCCGCCTCTATGCGCGCCTCTTCCTCACGTTGCTGACGTATGAGTTCTTCCTCAGCCGCCTTGCGTTTGGCATCCTCTTCACGCTGTTTGGCAAGAGCGAGAAGGTCCTCATCGTCCTCCTGCACCATCAAGTCGTTGTCCGACGGTCGTGAGGGTGTAGCAGGGGCGGGGTCTGCTTCCGCCTGCGGTTGGGGTATGAGTGGTGCCATATTGGGCATACCTCCGCCGTCGTCCGCATTGCCGAAAGTAATCTCTATCCCCTCGTCCTCCACGCGCACGGGCGCGTTAACAGACAGGAGATACAGCAGCAAGAACAGCAACGCCATAGCCACTATAGTGCCTACTGCCGCGATGATATGAGGTTTTGCGTCTCTCACTTCTTGGTTGCAATCACTATTTTCATCTTGTGCTGGTTGGCGATGTCAAGCACATTCACCACGTCGCGATAGGGTATGTCCTGGTCGGCATGCAGGGCAATGCACATAGTACTGTCGCTCTGCTGAATAGTAGTAAGGTATGCCTCAAGGTTCTCGGGGTCAATAGCCATCGGTTTCTGTCTGCCGAGTGCGACATAGTAGTTGCCGAGATTGTCGATGCTCACCTTTGCCACCACCTGTTTGGTAGAGGTTTTCGCCCGCGCCTGTGGCAGGTTGATCTTGATATCGTTGGGCGACGACATCGTGCTGACCATCACAAAGAAGAGCAGCAACAGGAAGATGAGGTCGGTCATTGACGACATCGCAAAGGTGGCTTCCACTCTGTTTCTACGTTTCAGTGCCATAGCCCTTGACTTATGCCGGTTCGTTCAACAAGTCCATGAACTCCATGGTGCGCGACTCCAACTGGCGTACCACGCGGTCAATGCGCGATACCAACAGGTTGTATGCGAACATTGCCAGGATACCTACTATCAGACCTCCCACGGTGGTGACCATGGCTTGGTACATACCCGACGACAATGTCGATATTTCTATCACGCCGCTTGCGTCCTGCGCCATGTTGAAGAATGTCTGCACCATACCGAGTACCGTGCCAAGGAAGCCCAACATGGGGGCACCGGCAGCGATAGTAGCCATGAGTACAAGTCCCTTTTCCAACTTGCTGACCTCCAAGTTGCCCACGTTCTCTATTGCCACCTGCACGTCCTGCATGGGGCGTCCGATACGCGTAACGCCTTTCTCTATCATACGTGCTGAGGGGGTGTCCTCCTTCTTGCAGAGTTTGATAGCCGATTCTATCTTGCCTTCCTTGATATAGTCACGTATGCGGTTCATGAAGGTCTTGTCCTCTTTGGTGGCATTGTGCAGCACTACCAGCCGTTCGATAAACAGGTAGATGGCGCCCGCCAGCATGAGTGCCAGCACAATCATTATCCACCCGCCGTAGGTAGCCATCGTCAGCCAGTTGATGGACTCTTGTGCGGGCTGTTCCATCATTTCGGCAGCCACTGCCATTGTATCAATTTGAAAGAGCATATCTATATTGTTTTATTGTTTCTTCTATTCCTAAATAGAGCGCGTCGCTTATGAGCGCGTGCCCGATACTCACCTCGTCCGTCCACGGGAACGCCTGCACAAATGCGCGCAGGTTGCGGAGGTTGAGGTCGTGCCCTGCGTTCATACCCAGCCCCAGTTCGTGCGCCTTCCCGGCAGCCGAGCGGTACATCGCTATGGCAGCCGCGGGGTCGGTGTCGTACAACTCGGCATAGGGTCCGGTGTAGAGTTCCACGCGGTCGGCACCCGCTTTCTTGGCATACTCCACCATCTCGGGGTCAGGGTCCACGAAGACCGAGACACGTATGCCCGCCGTCTGCAAACGGCTGATGAGGGTCGTCAGGTGGTCAAGGTGCGTGCGCGTATCCCAACCGTGATTGCTCGTCAGTTGGTCCACTGCGTCTGGCACAAGCGTTGCCTGCGTGGGGCGTACCTCTGTCACGAGGTCCATGAAAGCAGGTTCGGGGTTGCCCTCGATATTGAACTCGGTGGTTACCAACTCTTTGAGCGCGTACACATCGGTTCGGCGTATGTGCCGTTCATCGGGACGCGGGTGCACGGTGATGCCCTGTGCGCCAAACCGCTCACAATCCACGGCGAACTTCTCCACATCGGGCAAGTTGCCCCCGCGTGCGTTGCGCAGCGTCGCCACCTTATTTATGTTTACACTCAGTTTCGTCATTGTTATTTCTTTATGGTATCAGTTCTTGTTTATCCCCTGTTTTCGTTCCTCCATAATCGCCGCAAAGGTACTACTTTTTTTCCGTTTATACAAGATGTCGCAGCCTATTTTTCAAGGGAACTGTGTAAAAGCGTTATCTTGCGACTGCTTTTCTCGGGAATGATGGTGCAGGGAACCATGTCGGCATACTATACTTGATGTAACGACGCGAGCCGCGTCGTCTCCCAAAGCATAGCCTCTCTTAAAAACAACCCTCTATCCACCCGTTATCCTCTCGTTATCCACTCGTTGCAGTCATAGTCTTGGTAGAGAGGTGTAGTGGAAGAGTAGGGTACGAGGGCGTTTTGGAACAGGAACGGTAAGAAAATTGCATTTTTCGTTATTTTTTTTGCCAAACATTTGGTGGGTTCAAAAAAAAGCAGTACCTTTGCACCCGCTTTCGAGAAGAGAGCGAGTGTTCTTAACTTTTTGCGGCAATAGCTCAGTTGGTAGAGCACGACCTTGCCAAGGTCGGGGTCGCGAGTTCGAGTCTCGTTTGCCGCTCAAGGAGGAAAGCAGGACCACGTTCCTGCTTTTTTACTCTGAAAGCAGCCCGGGTGGCGGAATTGGTAGACGCGTACGTTTCAGGTGCGTATGTCGCGAGGCGTGCAGGTTCGAGTCCTGTTCCGGGCACAAGAGTGGTCTTAAACATCGGTTTCTCCGCGATGTAATGTCGTGAGAGTGATATTCCGATGAATGCGCAGGTGGTGAAATTGGTATACACGCTACTTTGAGGGGGTAGTGGTCGCAAGATCGTGTGAGTTCGAGTCTCATCCTGCGCACCAACAAAAGAGATTGTCTGATAGTACGGACAGTCTCTTTTTGATTTCAGGAGGCTATGGTATGTGCCCATTTGCGGTATGGCATCAACCGCTATGCGATATGGTATCAGCCGCTATATGGTATGGATATCATCATGGCAACTGCATCAAAATAGTAATGGAACAATGTAAAAAAAAAGAACATCATTGTATGACGACGCGAGCCGCGTCGTCCCCCATGCATTGCATAGTCATACGGTTTGTGCCAAACCGACCGCGGACAAGGAGAGCACCCCGCTACGTCCACGGACTTGCGGGACCCCCACAGGGCGTCCGCGTCCCCAGAATGATATGCAATTTTGATGCGATAGCCCTGAGACATCATTGTTATGCAGTATAGATGCCATTGCAGAGAAAAAGGACAAAGTACAGGTATGGAAAGGACACCCGAACAGATAGAGTATATCCGGTTGCAATCACGTATCACCAAGCGTTTTCATAAGGCTTGTGCGGATTATGGGTTGATAGTTGACGGTGATAATATATTGGTAGGTCTTAGCGGCGGGAAGGACTCGCTGGCGTTGGTGGAACTATTAGGCAAACGGGCGCAGGTGTATGTGCCGCGTTTTCGGGTTACTGCCGTACACGTGCGCGTAAAGGAGCGTGATTATCAGAGTGATATGTCGTATTTGGAGGACTTCTGCAAGGCAGCGAAAGTGCCCCTCATAGTACGGGATACCGAGATAGCAGATGTTCCCCGCGAACTCATAACAGGGAAAGTAGCACACAAGCAGAAGGACCCGTGCTTCTTGTGTTCGTGGTATCGGCGGAAGGCATTGTTTGAGGCGGCGCAAGAAATAGGGTGCAATAAGATAGCCTTGGGGCATCATAAGGACGATATAGTAGAGACGCTATTGATGAACCTTATCTTTCAGGGAAGTATAGGCACTATACCACCACTGCTGCAGATGGAGAAGATGCCCATACAGATGATACGTCCGCTGTGCCTGATAGAGGAGAAGGACTTGCAGCGGTATGCGGAACTGTCGGGGTACCGGAAGCAAGTGAAACTCTGCCCGTTTGAAAAGGAAAGCAGCCGTGCCGAGGTGAAACAACTATTGCAACAGTTGGAGCTACTCAATCCCAATGTACGGGATTCGGTTTGGGGCGCGATGGAGAATATAAAAACAGACTATCTTCCGAAAAAGAAAAACTGATTGGTTATGAATGGATTATATACAGTATTGCTGTTGATTTGCTCGAATGTGTTTATGACATTGGCATGGTATGGGCACCTGAAGTTGGGAGAATTGACTTGGTTTCAGAAGTGGCCGATGATAGCGGTGATAGCGTTCTCGTGGGGCATTGCGTTCTTTGAGTACTGCCTGCAGGTGCCTGCCAACAGGATAGGCTTTGAGGGTAACGGCGGTCCGTTCAGTCTCATGCAACTGAAAGTGATACAAGAGGTTATCACACTGACGGTGTTCGTGGTGTTCTCGATGCTGGCGTTCCATACGCAGTTGCGGTGGAACCACTTGGTGGCTGCTTTGTGTCTGATAGCAGCCGTATATTTTGTGTTCGGGTTCAAGTAACACTACCGAACCATACGTCCAAGCAGGTCATAGTAGTGTCCGCCACGGAAGATGAGAACCTGCCCGTGGCGCAACGTCTTCTGCGGGGTGCGGTCCTCTGTAGGTATTTGGGGTATATCCGTGGTTCCGCGGTAAGCAGCCAAAGCGTCAGGAATGCCGTAACCATAGTGGTCGTCGGGGCTTGCATATAGGTGCGCGGAACGAATGATACGTTCCCGTATCTGCATGGCAGTCTCATCGGGCAGGGCAGACCAAAGGCAGGCTGCCATCCCCGCAAGAAGCGGGCAGGCAAAGGACGTGCCATTGGACGCAACTATCTCATTGTTACTCGGTTGTATCAATACTGTTCCCCAACCCACGGCACAGACTTCGGGTTTGATACGTCCGTCGGAAGTGGGTCCATACGATGAGAACGGGGCGATGTAGCCGTCTATGTTCACGGCTCCTACCGTAAGTATGCTATCCGCATCGGCAGGGGCACCTATGTAATACCATGGTTTGCTGCCCTCGTTGCCTGCGGCTACAATGACCAACATGCCTTTGCGTGCTGCGATGGTGGCTGCGCGAGAGGCACGGTTGCTGCGCCCGTCCATATCCTGACAGGTAAGGTTGTATTCGGTATTGTCGAACTCGGTGTAGCCCAATGAGGTGGAAGATATATGCACACCCAACGAGTCGGCTAACTCGATGGCTGCCACCCAGTTGTCCAATTCTTTCGGGCTCTCGGTGACATACTCTTCCGTGCGCATGATATAGTACTGCGCACCTGTGGCTGCACCGTGGTAGTTCTCGCGGATAGCGGCAATAGCGGACAGGCACATCGTGCCATGCGAACCTGTATTGCCAAAGAAATCATACGGGTCGTCCGTGAGGTCGTAATGCCCAAGTATCCGGGTACGGACGGAGTCGAAAGCCTGTAGCGTGTTGGCGTTCTCGAAGCCTCCGTCAATAACCGCCATGCGAATACCCTGACCGTGATAGCCCAAGTTGTGCAAGGGCGGCAGGTTGTATGTCTCTAATTGCTCGCGGGCATAGCCATAGTCTATGGCGGAGGTGGTGTCTCTCTGCTGTTTGCGGCGGCTGATGTACTGAGGGTAAGTCTGCTCGTCGTCGCGCGTCTTCTCGATGTATTGCACAAACGGATATGCTGCTATGCGTTTGGCTGCTGCGGGGTCTGCCTTGACAGTGGCACCATTCAGCCAACGGGAAGTGTGCATGATGCCGGCACCTGCTTTTTGCAGACTGTCAAGATACACAGGAGATACGGCATAGTCCAAGGAGTCGAGGGCTATATGATGCGCTTCGCGCATCTCAAGTGCCGTGGGGCTGAGGGCAATGCGGTCGGTACCCGCCTTGTCGGCAAAGGCAACGAAATAGACAGATAACAGGGTGGTTAGCAACATATATTCATTTGTTTATGCGCTGCAAAGTTACTGCAAAAATTGTATTGGTGCAATCCTGACGGGCAATTTGTGATATATCTTCATAATAGGAAAGATTTTCGGCTTTTTTCTTATGACGACGCGAGCCGCGTCGTCCCCCATACACCGCGTCGTTCCCCATGCTTCCCAAGAGCGTCATATAGAGATATTATCTATCTGATATTGAGATACTTGTGGGTTTGGAGGGAGAGGTGCCACTGAGGGTGACGGAGGATATAGTCGATGACCTCGGCGGTGTTTTGGCAGGAACAGGGCTGGAGATAGAGATGGGTGGCGGGGATTTGTTTTGCCCACTGCTCCACGTCCTGGGACGGGGTGCAGGAAGATGCGGCGGGAGTGTGAGGAAGATAGACGACTTTCAGTTCATCGGCACGGGGAAGGATGACGCGGGTGCCCTCTTTGGGTGAGCAGGTAATCCAGTCAATGCCCGCAGGGAGCGGGTGCGTGCCGTTGGTCTCTATGCAAAGGCGTTTGCCTGTGGTGCGGAGGGCAGCGACAAGGGCATCGTCCACTTGCAGGGAGGGTTCGCCACCCGTGAGGATAATCAGTACGCGGGGGTCGTCGCTCAAGCGTTGTACCTCGGAGACAATGTCGGCGGCGGTCATCTCGGAGTAGGTGCCGAAGTCGGTATCACAAAACGGACAGCGCAGGTTGCAACCGCTGAAACGTACAAAAACTGCCGCCTGCCCCGTGTGGTAGCCTTCGCCTTGGAGGCTGAGGAAGATTTCGTTTACAAAATACATTTGTAAGTAATAGTTAATAAGTAATGGTTAATATCAAAGTATTTGCACAGCAAAACTATTTATCCATCATACTACAATATAATGACACGAGGCATCTAATCTCTCTATAAATAAACATATAATTATCCACGAATTAATCATTAATTTTCAATGGATGCAATGTCATTTGATATTCTCTTGGTGTAACCAATATAGCACCGACACAACACCTTGACGATGGGGGACGCATCACATTCACAACCGCGGACGAGGAGAGCACCCCGCTACGTCCACGGACTTACGGGGACCCCGCAGGGCGTCCGTGTCCCCGAGCGAAATGGAGTCCTATACCCTTGACAAACATCAATTATCGGTTGCGTATCCCTTGCTTATCCCTTGCTGAATCACATACTAATCACATACTAATCACATACTAATCACATACACTTAACACGATGATGGCTGCGCGATGGCTGCTATGCGATAGCGGGTTGCGCGATAGTGGCTACGCGAGAATGACAATCCGCAGTCAGTCTCGCTCGTAGATGGCACAGTTGTTCTCGGACTCGTGGACGCTGACTTTGTAGCAGTTCTCGATGTGGTCGCATATCCAGCGGGCGATGTTCTCGGCGGAAGGATTGACATCCAACACCTCGTTGATGTACTTGTGGTCGAAAGTGTCCTTGACCACCCGCTTGATGTGCGTGAAGTCCGTAACCATGCCGTCCTGATTGAGTTCGCGCGACTTGCAATAGACGACGATAATCCAGTTGTGCCCGTGCAGGGCTTCGCACTTGCTCTCGTACGAGAGATGGAGATTGTGTGCAGCGGAAATCTCCAAACGCTTTTCTACATAATACACTTTTGGGAAAGTAATAGTTAATAATTAATAGTTAATATCGCAGTCGTATTCCGTGGTGTCGATGATACCTGCCTCTTTGAGGGCTTCGATGCGCTCGGTGCAGGTGCCGCATTTGCCACAATGCTTGTCGCCGCCCTTGTAGCAACTCCATGTCTCGGAGTAGTCGATGCCGAGGGCTTTGCCATGACGGGCGATGTCCGCCTTGGTGAGGTTGGTGTAGGGCGTGAAGAGGGTGATGCCCTCGTAGGTGCCTGCCTTAATCGCCTGATTCATAGCGTCCACAAAAGACTGGCGGCAGTCGGGATAGATGGCATGGTCGCCTGCGTGGTTAGCCATCATGATACGCCGCAGCCCGCGTGTCTCCGCCATGCCCGCAGCGATAGCCAGCATGATGCCGTTGCGGAAAGGAACGACCGTGGAACGCATGTTGTCGTCGTCATAGTTGCCCTCGGGGATAGCGTCAGCCCCCTCGAGAAGAGAACTGTGGAAGTACTGATGAATGAAGTTTAACGGTATGATAATGTGCGGGATACCGAGACGTTGGCAATGCAGGCGGGCGAAATGGAGTTCGCGGGCGTTGTGGTTGCTGCCATAGTCGAAACTGAGGGCGAGGGCGATGTCGTCCTTGTATTCGTAGAGCATGGTGGTGGAGTCCAAGCCACCGGAGAAGATGATGATGCTGTCTTTCATTTAATTAAGAATGATGAATTATGAATGATGAATTGCATGATGCGAGGGGTATTCTTGACGACGCGAGCCGCGTCGTCCCCCAAGCAAAGCATAGTCAGTGGGTACGTTGTTTAGTTAATGAGCAATGACCTCGGCGAAGCGGGCGGAGAGACGCCGGTGCTTGAGGGCTTGGTGGTCGGCGTCCGCGTAGTTGGCAAAGGGGTAGATACTGATGCCACCACGGGGCGTGAAGATACCCGTGACCTCAATGTACTTGGGGTCCATGAGGCGGACAAGGTCGTTGAGAATGATGTTGATGCAGTCCTCGTGGAAATCACCGTGGTTGCGGAACGAGAACAGATAGAGTTTCAGCGACTTGGACTCCACCATGCGCTCGCGCGGGATGTAGGAGATGATGATAGTCGCGAAGTCCGGCTGCCCTGTCTTGGGGCAGAGCGAGGTGAACTCGGGACAATGGAAAGTGACGAGATACTCGTTTTCGGGGTGCTTGTTGACGAATGTCTCAAGCATCTCGGGGGCGTAGTCCGTAGGGTATTGGGTACGGTTCGCGCCAAGCAGGCTGACGCCTTGCAGTTCATCTGTAGTACGCATTGTTTTCAGTTTTTTAGGGTTGTGGCATGGGGGAAAAACAGTAGCCCCATGTTTTCAGGGTGCAAAATTACATAAAATACGTGAGGTACACAATATCCGGTATGCGGATTACAACCCAGACAGGGTAGGTTCCTCTATTTGGTTTTCGCAACCGCCAAGGTTACAGCGACGACAATCATTATGATACCTATGACGGAACGCGTGGTGAGTTGTTCGCCGAAGACGGTAACGCCGATGATGACGGCAGTGAGGGGTTCCATGGCACCCATAATAGCGGTTTGGGTGGAGCCGATACGCTGTATAGCCATGGCGGTGAAGGTCAGCGAGAGGGCGGTGGAGAAGAGTCCCGAACCGATGCTGCAGCCCCAATACCAGCCCGCGGGAGTGGTGATATGCCCTTGGATAAGCAGCCCTATGCCCAAGCCGACAGCCCCGACAAGGAGGGCATAGAAAGTGGCTTTGACGGGTGGCATCTGCGTGATATGCCCCTTGTTGATAAACACCAGATAGGCGGCATACATGAGGGTGGAGATGATGACCAAGATGATGCCGATGGTGCTGACATTGGAGACTCCGCTCATATCACACAGCACAAACACGCCGACGGTGGCAAGCAACAGGCAGCCCCATACAATCCATGACACACGCTCGTGGAAGACAAACGCCATGAGCAATGCCGTGATGATGGGGTAGAGGAAGAGAATGGTGCTGGCAATGCCCGCGTCCATAAAACGATACGACTCATAAAGAAGGAGCGACGAGAACATCATCAGCAGTCCTAAGACGGTGAGTTGCAAGGCTTCGCTGCGGCTGAGACGGAAATCTATGCCTTGTACCCACATCGGTACCGCCAGCATCGGCACACTGAGTACATAACGGAAAAAGAGCACCGAGACGGCATCCATGCCCTGCCCGTACAAGGGCAAGGCAAACAAGGGGTTGAGCCCGTAGAAAGCGGCAGCGAGAATGCCGCACAAATAGCCAATAACCTTACTATTTTTCATACATCGTCAAAAAAGCGCGCAAAGGTAGTGCTTTTGCAGGAGACGCGCAAATAATGCACAAGATATATTTTTGTTTTGCCAAGTGCACAAAGCAAATTTGTGTCAGTCCGGGGAATAATGTTGCGTGAACTGATAAAAAACAGTAACTTTGCACTCGAAAAAGTTCGGCTATGTTGCCGCGCTCTATATATTTAAGGTGTATTTCTTATGTATCCGCAACAGATAATAGATGCCCTTGCCCATGTGCGTTATCCGGGCACGGGCAGCAACCTGATAGAGGCAGGTATGCTCGAAGACGACATACGCATCTCGGGCTTGGAGGTCAGTTTCTCCCTCATCTTCGACAAGGACAACGACCCCTTCCTCAAGTCGGTGCTCAAGGCTGCCGAGGTGGCGGTCAAGACCTACGCCGATGCCAACGCTGCCGTGCATATCAACACCAAGTTCCGCAAGCAAAACCTTGTGCCACCAGCAGATAAACCCGCCATACAGGCCAAGCACATCATTGCCGTCCATTCGGGCAAAGGTGGCGTAGGCAAGTCCACAGTAGCCGCCAACCTTGCCATCACCCTGGCGAATATGGGCTACAAGGTGGGGCTGCTGGACGCGGACATCCACGGACCCTCTATCCCCAAGATGTTCCACACCGAGGACTGCCGTCCCGTATCCGTCACCGTGGACGGGCGCGACCTCATCGAACCCATTGAGCAGTACGGCGTTAAGATGCTCTCTATCGGCTTTTTCGTTGACCCCGAACAGGCGGTGGTATGGCGCGGAGGCATGGCAAGCAACGCCATCAAACAACTCATACAGGACGCCGACTGGGGCGAACTCGACTACTTCCTCATCGACCTCCCCCCCGGAACCAGCGACATACACCTCACACTCGTGCAGACACTCCACCTCACCGGCGCGATAGTCGTCACCACACCCCAGCCCGTGGCATTGGTGGACGCCCGCAAAGGCGTGGATATGTTCCGCAACGAGAAAATCAATGTCCCCGTCTTGGGTATCATCGAGAATATGGCATGGTTCACGCCGGCCGAGTTACCCGACAACAAATACTACATCTTCGGCAAGGACGGCGGTAAGGATTTGGCACAGAATTTGCAGGTACCCCTGCTGGGTCAAATCCCGTTGGTACAGTCTATCCGTGAGGCGGGGGACGAAGGCACTCCCATTGCCATGCAACAAGGGCACCCCGCAGCAAAGGTATTTGAAGATATATGTCGCAAAATAACATCACAGAGTTAGGCACAGAACCTATCCGAAACCTCCTTGTCAAGTACGCATTGCCGGGCATCATCGCGATGACGGCAAGTTCGTTGTACAACATTGTCGATAGCATCTTTATCGGGCACGGTTGCGGTGCCATGGCGTTGTCGGGCTTGACGATTGCCAAACCCTTCATGGATATATGCGCCGCCTTCGGCAGTCTTGTCGGGGTAGGTGCCAGTTCGCTCGTGGCCATCAAGTTGGGGGAAAAGGACTACCGTTCGGCAGGCAAGGTGCTTGGCAACGTGATAGTGCTCAATGTGCTGCTCGGCTTTCTCGTAGCCGTGGTGGGACTCTTATGGCTCGACCCCATTCTCTACGCCTTTGGTGCCAGCGAGGTCACCGTCACCTACGCGCGCGATTATATGGAGATTATCCTCTTCGGCAATATCCTGACGCATATCTACTACGGACTCAACAACATGCTCCGCGCCATGGGGCACCCCCGTTCGGCGATGGCGTCCACGATTGTCGCGGTGTTTGCCAACGTGGTCTTGGACCCGATATTCATATTCGGACTGGATATGGGCGTGCGCGGTGCCGCATTGGCTACCATGCTCTCGCAGACCATTGCCGTAGTGTGGCAGTTCACTATCTTCCTGAATCCCAAAGAGATAATACATTTCCACCGCGGTATATGGCGACTCGAAAAGGACATCACCTTCAGGGCTCTCTCAATAGGTATGGCACCGTTCCTCATGAACCTCGCCTCGTGCTTTGTAGTCATCATCATCAACAACCAACTCAAGCACTATGGCGGCGACATGGCTATCGCAACCTATGGCGTCATCAACCGCTTCACCTTTGTGTTCGCCATGATAGTCATGGGCTTGAACCAGGGTATGCAACCCATAGTCGGCTACAACTACGGTGCCAAGCAGTACGATCGCATGCTGCGTGCGTTCAAACTGACCGCGATATGCGCCACCTGTGTCATGGGGGCGGTCTTCCTGTTGGGCGAGATAGTACCCGAGTGGATGGTACGTATGTTCACGCACGACACCGAACTCATCGCGCAGTCCATTGTCCCGATGCGTATTGTCGTTGCGGTGATGTGGCTGGTGGGCTTTCAGATGGTCACGGGTAACTTCTTCACTTCTGTCGGTATGTCCGGCAAGTCTATCTTCCTCAGCCTCACGCGCCAGGTGATATACCTCATACCACTTCTGCTGTTCCTTCCGCAACTTCTTGAGAATCTGGGCACGTCTCCTATCTTGGGTGTCTGGTGGAGTCTGCCGCTCAGCGACACGCTCTCGGCCATCACTGCCGCCATCATGCTAACCATCGAAGTGGAGAAATTCCGCAAGCACGGTATGTCAACGGGTGACGGCCACAGCGAACTTACGGCGTAGTACGTCTTTGGTCGTCGTGTTTTTCAGTTCTATAGCCAATACATATACCCCTATTTCAGCGGGTGTACCCTGCGCGGTTGTGCCATCCCAGCAAAGAGTACCTGCCGTGGGCAACGACTGCTTTTCGCATACATGGCGAACCAGCACCCCTGTGGGCGTATAGACATTGAACGTGGCATAATAACCATCGTCGGGGAGGGAGTAAGAGAGACACGCTTCGTCCTCATATCCGTCCCCATTGGGTGAGATGGACTCCGCCAGCAGATGCACAGCCGATTGGATAGGAGTGTTGGGTGTATCAGTATCTTCCTCTGCGTGAACAGGCGTATCTTGCGGATTGCCCGTCACCGCAATATCATCAAAATAGAAGTCGTATCCGCGCTGCTTGCTGTTCTTGACATAAAGAGCAAAATACTTGCTGCGCACCCTATTGGCAAAGTAGATACCTTCCTCTACGAAGGTGCTATCCACTCCTTCCACGTGGGAATACAAGTGAAAGATACCGTCCGCACCACGTGTTACGCGCCAGCGTACCACCGCAGCGGAAGTGTTGAGTATCTTCTTACGTGCCTCATTCTCAATCACTTTGGTGGCAGTACCATCGTATTGCTCATACAATGCGATGTTCTTGTTAGCCCCTCCTATCTGCACATAGTAGGCATCGGCATCCAGACTGTCGCCATTGAGTGTGAGGTAACAACGTATGAGGTTGTAGGCACTGCAGGTGCCCGAGATACGCACCCAACCACTCCACTCGGCTTCAATAGAGGCAGTGCTTTCGTGCCAGAGGGCACTCTCTGCGGCGGTAGAGGACTGGCTTTGGAGTTGCCCATGGCGGTTGACGGCAAAGCGTTCCCAATCACCCGACCATGTGCTATGTGAAGCGTCCGCATCGGAAAAGTCATCGTTAAACTGCCCGAAACACAGCATAGGAACAATAGATAATATACAGACCACCAAGCGTCTCGTTATCATTGTTGTTGGATAGTTATACGTTAGTTATAGGATAGTTGTTGACTACACAAATCGTACATCGTAAATTCGTAAATCGTACATATTTAGAGTTGTCCTGCTTCCACAAGGTTAATCACGCGCTCCACGATGCGGTCTTTATCCGCAGCGTCATACTCCTCTTTGAGGTCGTTCTTGAATAGTTTGGCGACAAACTGCCAGAAGTTCGCGCTGAACGTACCTCGGTACATCTGAATAATCTCGTAACTTGTACGGTCGCTTTCCCTGTCCATCAGTTTCATCAGCATCTGCCCTTGCGAAGCCGTCATGTGACGGAAATCCTGCTCATACTTCCTAAATAGTTGTTTCTCGTACTGCTTCCACCATTTGCGTTGCGCCCGCTTGTCCGGCAGTTTCGCCAATTCCTTGTCGGCATACTCCATCTCTTTCGTCAGCATTTTGGCGTATGGCAGCGTCTTTTTCACATCGCGTACCGTCCGCCAGTAGAACCTTTCCTGACGTTTGTTCTTGAACACCATCGGGGGATAGACATAAATGTCGTGCATTCGCGCCATGTAGAACGTATCGCCATGATTCACTTGTAGTTGCAAGGAATCAACTGCTTGCTCTGCATGCATGGGAAAGCACACAAGGCAACACAATACTATGAGTATCTGATGCTTCAATGAGTGTCTTCCTGTTGTTCTATTTGGTCTGCTCGTCGGAAGTGGAGTATGTCCAATTGGGTGATGTAATCACTTGATATGCAGTGCTATCTTTGCTTGATACGATGAGATAGCAGGCGGCATCCTTTGTGTCGGCAATCATCTGTAATGCTTCATCAGCACCTAGTACCATACATGCTGTGGCCAGCGCGTCTGCGCGCATACATGAAGATGCTGTTACTGTGGCACTTAGCAGCGAGTGGTTCACGGGGTAGCCTGTCCGAGGATCAATAGTATGACTGCGACGCTCGCCGTCACGGTAATAGAACTGCCGATAGTTACCCGATGTTGCCATATTGAGATGTGATGAAGCAATAATATCCTGATAATCGGATGTTGTACCATTTGTATCATCTTGTGGCTTGGATATGCCCACACGCCAAGGCTCACCCTTATCGTTTACACCGCGCAACACTAACTCGCCACCTATCTCGACAAGGAAATTCTCACATCCATATTCCGTCAGCAATGCACCTATCACATCACACCCATACCCTTTGGCTATGGCACTTGCGTCCAATGTCGTACGGCTGTCGTCTTTCAATAGCCGATGTTCATATAGGGCTATATGCCGGTAGCCGACAAACGCCATTACGCTATCTATTGCCTTCTGTGTTACTGCATCATATTGCCCTTGGCGCAATCCAAAGCCCCATAGGTTCACTAATGGTGCTACAGTGATGTCGAATGCTCCATGGCTCAACTCACTCACAGCCTGTGCTTCTATGTACATTCCCTCAAACAAGGCATCAGTTGTGTCGCATTCATTATGATTGATGCGTGCAATCACCGATTGTCGGTTGAATATGCTCAACGAAGCATCAAACGCCTTAAGCCGTTGCAAGATAGCCTGTTCCAAGTCTTCTGCACCAGAATACCGGATATTATAATATGTTCCGAATACTTGTCCTTGGTTGTGGTAGTATTGGGTATGCGGTTCTTCTTCCCATAGTAGAAGAACTGCTAACCCGAATAATACCATTCCCAAGGCTATCCACTTCTTTTTTCCGTGCATAGAATAATAATTATGAATGAAGCATTTTACCCTCCCCTTCAAGGGAGGAGGGCTTGCTGCGGTTTAATATCACCAATCGTTTCCAAAGTATAGATTTGCACCGATACATCCGTTCAGTCGTTGTTCCGAGCGGTCGTTAATTTTGCAAATAGCATTGGTTTTGTCTATTCCGTAGCAGTTGAGCATACCTTCGGCGAACACTGATAGCGAGATGGATGGCAATTCAAATTCGTGTTCAAACCTCAGACTCAGATTATTGAATCCCACGGTGTTCTTGTCTTTCCATACCTCTTCATAGCCTGTGTATGCGCCACGCCAAGGAGTTATACCTATCCGTGCGCCTATCACACTGCCGAATGGAAGGTTGAAATCGTAGCCTATCTCCACGTATGTTGAGAAAGCACGTTTCAGTGTTCCCAGCTCATCTATAAAACCATCACCGCCAAGCACCGTGGTGTACCAATCGAAATAGAATGGAGCATTCTCTACTAAGTCTCCTAGGTGGAAGCCTGCGTGCAATTCCATTGTGCTGCGCGAGGCATTTTCCTCCAATGTCATATCGCAATTGCGTGTGAGAAATTTCTCACCACTGAAATAATAATAGTGCGTCAAATCCACCTGTACGCCCCATCTGTCAAATCCGAGCGTCCAATCCATCTCAGGATTGAGTTCCTGAAATGTCCAGTTATCTGCGCCTACGTTCCACCAACCGGACAGATACAAGCCTTGCCAGCCGAAAGTTATTGACGGCTGTATTGACAGTCCACCAAGGTTCTGCCCGCGCCAGATGTAACTACTTACCAAATCAGCTCCCACCTCAAAGGAGAGCCCAATCCCCCTGCCGGCGTTGTTCGCAGCCGAACAAGGAAACGCACCTGCGCCTATCAGCGCAAGTGCGAAAACCAATACCTTTCTTTTCATTTATTTACAAAGCGCATACTTACAGCGCATTCTTCTGCTCCCATGCAATACGGAGAGCTACCTCGAGTATTCGAGTGTTGTCCAACATCACCACGCCCCCGTCAGGACCGGGCTCGATATGATAACCATTGGTAGCGGTGCCGCGGAAGAAATCGCGAACATCATCGGCTGCTATACCTAACTCTTCGGCAATAACAGCCGAACTACCATGTGGCAAACTGTCTTTTACTTCTCTGAGTTTGTTGAATGTTGTGCGTATCATACTATTTGTATTTATGGGTTAATGATTACTGCTTCTTGTTCCTCCGAGGTATGCCGCAAAGGTGGACAACTCGTTTCGGCTACAAAGGTAATTATTTATTTTTGTACTTGCAAATTATTTCGTATTTCTGTGGAAGAAATATCAAAATACGGTGCGTCGTGTAGCACACAGATGTTTCCCGTATAGGGAATATCAGCACTTTGATACCCTCGGCGTGGGTACACAAACACCCGATAATGTGCTAAGATATACGTGTAGTCTCTCCACTTGTAGAAGATGCTCAAGTTGTCCTCGCCAATGATAAGTGTGAACGTATGTTCGGGGTATGCCTTTACCAACGCTCGCAATGTCTCTGCCGTATAGGTGGGGTGGGGTAAATGAAATTCAAAGTCGGATGCTACCAACCCTTGTTTGCCCGCAATGGCAGCTTGCACTTGCTCCAATCGTACCAACTCGTCTGCGAGGGTCGCTGGGTCTTTCAGCGGGTTGTTGGGCGACACCATCAGCCACACCTCGTCCAAGTCAGTGTGCGCTACCACCCATTCTGCCAGCCCCACATGTCCGAAATGCACGGGGTTAAACGAACCTCCGTATATGCCTATCTTTGCCATACTGTATTTTGACGATGTTGCTATCTGTTGACGGCTTTCACGCGATAGCCTGCTTTTCTGAGGCAGGCTAATAGCCCATCTTCACCGCCTATATAGGTGGCATTTAGTGTGATAAAAGCACCTCCTTCACGCAAATAGGGCTGTAAACGTTTTGCCCATACCTGGTTGCGACGGGCATATACCTGATAATCGGAAAAGGAGATGGTGCTTTGATTATCAGGGGATTTTATCAGGTATGCCATATCGGTCAATCGCCCATATTTATACATAGTCAGCAATTCACGTTCTATGCGTGTTTCTCGCTCGGGATATTCCACTATATGCAGTAATTCCTTGCATTGCCACCCAAAGGGTTCGCGGTCAAACAGCATATACATCGTTTCTCCTACATCATCCAAACCATACACGACTTTGCCGCTTTCAGAGGCTATATGCTCAAAGAACGTCTCCATAGACCGCTCCTCGTTGTAGCCCAACCATTGTTTTAGCAACTCATTCCGATACATCTCTGTGAGGTACGATGGTTTCATGCGTGCCAGTTTATCCAAGTCCATGCCGAGCGTGAGCAGCAAGGCGTCATTGATATCTTTATACTCCTGCTGAGTATAGAAACTTGTCAGCCGTATGGAATCCGGCAACAGAGCCGCCTGCCGCAAGGCTGCCAATGCTTCATAGTCCTGCATGGCAAATTCGGTAATCACCTTGTCGCACCTGCTATAACATTTGAATACCGACGGAATCGTGTCCAAAAACGTGATATCCACCAATTTGTTGGTTGCTAATACGTACGATTTACTCCGTACCGAATTGCCGGATACCTCATATAGCACCTGTGCCTGTCCTCCACTTCCGACGAGTAAACAGCAAACTATCCCAATTATGTACCAAATCTTCTGTTTTGTCATTGCCACTGTGCAATAAAAATAGATAGCAATACTCACGTTCTATACATTGTTGTATGTATAAAATGTGAAAACTGACAGCATTACTGCTCTTCTATGTACAAAACCGATAAGCCTTTATATACTCCACTCAAAACCGTCTTTGGTATCCTTGATATGGAAGCCGAGAGCGGTGAGGGAGTCGCGAATCTTGTCCGAAGTAGCCCAATCCTTGTTGCGCTTGGCGTCAAGGCGCATATTCAGCAGCAAGTCCACTGCGCCGTGCAATGCCTGTTGGTCGGCAGAAGAGTCGGCTGTATTGTTCAGACGCAAGCCGAGAATATCAATGGCATACTCCTTCCAAACGGCACGGAGTTCGTCCAAGTCCGCCTGTGAGATAGTGCCCTTGCCGTCGAAGACGGTGTTGATAGCACGTGCAGAATCAAAGAGGTGCGAGATGACAACAGGCGTATTGAGGTCATCGTCCATAGCCTCCGCACAACGTTCCCGCAAGCCGCTTATGTCCACCGTAGAGGTGGCTGACGGTTGCAGTTTCTGCAAACGCTCGTATGCCTCCGTGAAACGCGCCAACCCCTTCTCCGCCGCAATGAGTGCATCATTGGAGAAATCCACCGTCGAGCGGTAATGTGCCATCAGTATGAAGAACCGTATCACCATAGGCGCGAACGGTTGCGTCAGCAACGGATGGTCACCGTTGAAGAACTGCTCAAGGGTGATGAAGTTGTTGTAACTCTTGCCCATCTTCTTGCCTGCGATGGTAATCATGTTGTTGTGCATCCAATAGCGCACACTCTCATGCCCGAGGGCGGCACACGATTGTGCAATCTCCGCCTCATGGTGCGGGAACATCAGGTCCATACCGCCGCCGTGAATGTCAAATGTCTCACCGAGGTACTTGCTTCCCATCGTCGAGCACTCGATATGCCAACCCGGGAAACCCTCGCTCCATGGGCTGGGCCAATGCATGATATGCTCGGGCGAAGCCTTCTTCCAAAGGGCGAAATCGTAACTGTGCTTCTTCTCCTGCTGCCCGTCCAACTCGCGGGTCTCAGTCTTGATGTCCTCGAGGTTGCGCCCCGACAACTTGCCGTAGGGGAAGTCCTTGGCGTACTTCTCCACGTCCATATACACACTGCCGTTGACCACGTAGGCATAGCCGTGGTCCAGTATCTTCTGCACAAACGCCTCCTGCTCAATGATATGCCCGCTGGCATGTGGCTCTATACTCGGAGACAGAACGCCCAACAACTCCATATCGTGGTGGTAGCGGTTGGTGTAGTACTGCACTATCTCCATAGGCTCCAACTGCTCCAGTCGGGCTTTCTTCTCTATCTTGTCCTCACCCTCGTCGGCATCGTGCTCAAGGTGCCCCACATCCGTGATATTGCGCACGTAGCGCACCTTATAGCCAAGGTGTTGGAGGTAGCGGAACAGCACATCGAATGTGATAGCGGGACGCGCGTGACCCAGATGGGCATCGCCATAGACGGTCGGACCGCACACGTACATGCCCACATGCCCCTCGTGAAGAGGGCGGAAATACTCCTTGGTGCGGGAGAGTGTATTGTAAATCTGCAACATACTTAACTATTATCTTTCAAACATTTCGACGACAAAATTACAACTTTTTCTGTATACCTGCAAGCATTTTGATTCTTGCCACCTACTTATTCTTCGTTTTCACAGCCGCCATCAGTCTGGCATTCGGTCCTGTCAATTGCTTGTCAACCAGCCCTTTTTGTCGCGCAAAAGTAGTCCAGTCTTTGGCTCCTTTCTCGCGCAGCGGCAGTCCCAATTGCAGGTAGTGGCAGTAGGCGATACCCAATGCATCGGTGGCGTCTAATTTCTTCGGCATATCCTCCTCCGGAATATGCAGGAAACGCTGCAACATCGCCGCCACCTGCTGTTTGTCGGCATGCCCGTTGCCCGTGATGGCCATCTTGATTTTCATGGGCGAATACTCATTGATGGGCAAATCCTTGGACAGGGCAGCCGCAATGGCCACGCCCTGCGCATGCACGATTTTTATCATCGTCTGCGGATTCTTGTCCACAAACTGCGTCTCAATGGCCAGTTCCGTCGGGTGGTACTCCTCTATCAACTCTTGCAGAAAAAAGAACTCCCGCTGCAAACGCGCATATTGGTCCTCCAATTTATGCACATCGTACACACCGAATGTCACCAACTCCGCACGCTTGCCCGATGTGTGCAACAGCGCATACCCCATATACAGCGTACCGGGGTCAATACCCAGAATCAGATGCTCTTTTACCAGTTTGTCAAGCATGCCACCGCACTGTCTATCAAGGTGTCTTTCTCATGATTACGCGAATCCAGCACCACCACGCGTTTCCGCAATACGTATGTCTCGCCTTCCCGTATCGGCAACGTGGCGGAATACCCCACAATGTGCTGCTTCTCTATCTTTATCGGGCGATGAGTTACAGGCACCCCGTCACGCAGAATAACATAATTCATCGCGCAACAGAGTTGCAAACCTTCATGCCGCATCTGCAGCCACATCCAACTCAAGTCCTGTCCCACGTAGTTCATCAGCGGATACCACTCCACAGCCTCTTCGCCGCCGCCCAGCAACGCGAGAAGCGAAATAGGACCGTTGTAGTTCTCCGAATGTACCTTATATGTGATTTGCATCGCCTCCTTGTTGTTCGATAGCAACTCTCGTATGGCTTTGATATTCAACCTGTAACCTTTGGGAGATACCGTCGTGAACGCCCGCTCCAGCAAGGGCTCGTTTTTGTGCAGGCAACGGAAGAACTTTTCCACCGTCCAATCCGCCAAGTCTAATCGCTCATCGTGCAAACGGACCGAGATAGACGATATATTCGGTATCGGCTTCTCCACACCTTTTATATAGGTGTGCAACTTCTGCGGAGCGGCATAATGTTCCTCGAAATGGGCCGTCTGGCACAGATAGTCATTTGCAAACGACAACTGTTGCTCTATTTCAGGCTCATGCGCAGGGTCCCACTCGTGCTGTTCTATTGTCCAAGTATTGTATTCTAACATATCATTTTGTCGTTTCGCGTACCACCAAATCCGTCGGCACCATCTCTGTCTGCCGCACACGCTCATCGCCGTCCAAACGCTTGAGCAAACGCAGCATGGCTCGGTGTCCTATCTCTGCACCATGTTGCTGAACGGTCGTCAGCATAGGCGATGTAGTACGGCACAACGGGTCGTCCGAAAAACCGCATATCGCCAACTCCTGAGGTATCCGAACACCCAGTATCTGCGCAGCATACAGCACACCCGACGCGCAGTTGTCGTTCACGCAAAAGATAGCGTCAGGCTTCTCCTCGCGCTGCAACACTATTGGGGTCTCTATAATAGCCTGCGCACGACTGTCGCATATCACCACGTCATCTTCACTGCACGGAAAACCATAGTGCAGCAAGGCATCACGCCAACCCTGATAACGCCTGCGCGCCACCTCCAACTGCATAGGCGACGAGAAGTACGCTATATGCTTGCAACCCGTCTGTATCAGGTACTCCACCGCGGTGTACGCTCCCATATAATCGTCCGACAACACTTGGTCGCAGTTCAGCGACGGGCAAGGACGGTCATACAGCACCAGCGGAATACCGCTGTTGATAACGTCCTGCAGGTGCTCCAATCGCTCTGTCTGTTTGCTCACACCTACCAGAATCCCTGCCACGCGACTGCCTATCAATGCCTGAATACCTTGCACTTCCTTCTCTATGTTCTCCCCGGTCTGGCATATCAGTATCTTATATCCTGCCTCGTTGGCGGTGTGCTCTATCCCGTCCAGTACACTGGAGAAAAAGTGATGGTTGACCTCCGGCAGCACCACGCCTATCACATTGTTTCGGCATGTGCGCAGGCTGCTTGCCATCATATTGGGCTTGTAATGCAGCCGTCGTGCGCACTCCCGTACATCATGTTTCGTCTTGTCGCTGATGTCGGGGTGGTTCTGCAAGGCACGGCTCACCGTGGACACCGAGATGCCCAACTCGCGCGCTATATCTTTGATGGTTATTGCTTTCATCTTCTGCTGTACCCGTGCAAATCATTTGTTCTCATCACCCTCGTTCTCATCCGAAGGCTTAATGTGGTCTGCTTTCTCCCGACTGCGCAATGCGCCTCGGAATATCACTGTCACGGCACCTGCCACCAGCACATAATCCGAATAGGGTTGCATCTTCATGTAACTCATCACGCAACCCGCCAGCAGCACCGCCAACCCGACTACCAACAGCACATTACTCCATCTCATAATTCTTAATTCTTAATTCTTAAACACGTACACATCCTCTTTATCCGTATGCATACCATATTGTTCGCGTGCAAAACGCTCCAAACTGTCTGTATCTTGCAGCACCTCCATAGTGTGCAACGCGTGCTCCGTATCTTCGCGGGCTGCACGCACTTGTTGCTCCGCATTATGTATCTGTCTGCTCTTCTGCAACCGTTTCACCACGCTTTGGTCTCCGATAAACAAATACACAACCGCAAACACTAATATGGTAATTACATACTTGTTAGTCAGCCACTTGCGTACTTTGCTTCTTGTCTTTTCTTCGTCTTCCATTCTCTGTAATCTGTTTGTTTCCGCAACATTTCTGAAACACCCTGCAAAATTACTGCAATTTTTCGATATACACAACCCACCCGTCACTTCTTTTCTGTCCCATCGTCCCCAAAACTATGTGCCATTTCCGGGGACGCGGACGCCCCGTCCGCGGTCGGTTTGGCACAAACCGTCTGACCATGCTATGCTGGGGGACGACGCGGCTCGCGTCGTCATATATCGCCGTCATATATCAGTGCCGTAGCGACAACGATGCCCGGTGGGCTGAGTCGAACTCCTTATCGGTTCGCATCGTCAATATGTCATCTAATCCACATCACATTTATTGAGCCCCCTCTTTGAGGGGGTAAGGGGAGTCTCTTCTCTTTTTTTGGAGGGGTTGGGGAGATATTCGTGTGTTCATCGAGTCAACTGTATGACATTAGTATGACATTAGTATGTGATTAGTATGTGATTAGTATGTGATTAGCGAGTGGATAGCGAGTGTTTGTGCCGCTCTGTTGCAGGTGTGCGAATTATTCGCTACCTTTGTCGCTTGATTGTAGGACAATAAAGATTGTGTGTTGAAACCATTTCGTGTTTTTATAGGGCTGATGACTGCGTGTCTGGCAGTCTCTGCGTCTGCACAGGTGGTGGACGAAGATGAGATGCTGCTCCAACTGGTGGCGCAACAGAGCCGCGAGATACATGCCAACGATACGCTTTGGAAACAATACGTGTCCCCTTTGTGCTTGCCCTTGGTGTATATCCCCGAACCTATCCGCTCGCTGAAGGATAGCGTCACAGACCCTTACTCATTGCCGTCCATTCGCATGAATGTACGACGCTATATCACTATGCACGACGCCAATCTCTATGTGGCTGTGCATGACCCCTCGAAGATGGAAGTGATGGACGATGAACCTATCAAGATTCCGCGTGCCATTGTGCGCGATATGGAAGAGGACAAGTTGGACATCGCCCGTGCACTCCGAGACCGCAACTCCTATTGGCGCAGGGAAATCAACCTCTCTGCACAGATGACCCAGAACTATGCCACAGAGAACTGGTACCAAGGCGCAGTAAACTCCTTTGCCACACTCACAAGCGTCAAAGGCTATATCAACTACAAACGCAAAAACTTCGTGTGGGAAAACAACGGCGAATGGCGTACGGGTTTCAGCACCGTCAGTGGCGACTCCCTCCGCAAGTTGAATACCACCGACGACATCTTCCGTATATCCTCCAAGGTCGGCTATCAGGTGCACAAACAATGGTATGTGTCCCTCATGGGCGAGTTCCGCACCAATTTCTGGAACACATGGCGCAAGAACAAACGCGAGTTGGCATCATCCTTCCTTACACCTGTGCGGTTCACGTTGGGACTCGGTGTGGACTACCAACCTCTTGATGGGCTGAATATCAACTTCTCCCCCGCTGCCTACAAACTGGTCTATGCCCTCCGCGATGACCCACAAATGGTGGACGTAACGGAATACGGTATAGAGGAAGGTAGCAACTTACTGAGCGAATTTGGTAGTTCCGTACGTGTGGATTGGAAGTGGAAGCCTCTCCGCGAACTGGAAATGGAGACAAAGTTCTATTTCTTTACCAATTACCATCGTATAGAGACAGAATTAGAGGTGGACTTCAACTTCATCATCAACCGCTACCTGTCAGCCAAGGTAATGCTTCACCCGCGCTATGACAGCACCACCGAAGTCAAGGAAGGACGCAAATCCAAACTCCAGTTCAAGGAACTCATCAGCATCGGTTTCTCTCACACTTTCAGATAATTACAACTATGGACAAACAATCTCTGCGTATCATCTACATGGGTACTCCCGACTTTGCCGTGGAGAGTCTCCGCGCATTGGTGGAGGGCGGCTACAACGTGGTGGCAGTTGTAACGATGCCCGACAAACCCGCCGGGCGGGGGCACCGGGTGCAGTACTCTGCCGTCAAGCAATATGCCCTGTCAGTAGGGCTGCCCGTGCTGCAACCCGAGCGGCTGAAAGACCCTGCCTTCTTGGAAGAGTTGCGCAGTTATCATGCTGACATACAGATAGTTGTTGCTTTCCGCATGCTACCCGAAGCGGTATGGTCCATGCCCCGATTGGGTACCTTCAACCTCCATGCCGCACTCTTACCCCAATACCGTGGGGCAGCCCCCATCAACTGGGCAGTGATGAATGGCGACCACGAGACAGGAGACACCACATTCATGCTGCGGCACGACATTGACACCGGCGATATGCTCTTGCAGGAACGCCTGCCCATTGGCGACAACGAAGACGTAGGTTCCGTGCATGACCGACTGATGGTGATGGGAGCGCAACTCGTCCTCCGCACTATGGATTTGATCCTCGACTGCGAAGCCAGCGGCAAACCCCTGCCCCTCATACCGCAACCCGACCTGCCCGACTTGCGACCTGCACCTAAGATATATAAGGACACCTGCCGCATTGACTTCTGCCAGACAGCAGAGCATATACGCAACCAAGTACGCGGACTCAGTCCTTATCCCGCAGCATGGATAGGTGCACCACTACCCGCACACCCCTTGGCAACGATGTTGGAGGGAGCCAAAGTATATAAGGTGGCACCCACATCCCTTGCCGGGCAGAAGGGGCATATCATCTTCCCCTGTGCCGATGGGTATATTGATATTCTGGAACTCCAACTCCCGGGCAAGAAGCGCATGACCGCCCAAGCCCTCCTCAACGGACTACGACCATGACCATCGCACTTTTTGCATAATTCATAAATTTGTAGTACCTTTGTGAAAAAATCATGTGCGTATGAGACTCTCTAGCCACACACGGCATTTATTATTGACCTTACTGCTACTATCGTCAGCCTTGATTGCATCGGGTGCAACAGGAATAGACCCTTTTGTGATAGAGACACCCACGTATCAAATAACAGTATCCGACAATCAATATATTATTGATTTCAACCTGCCTGATTTTGAGATAACGGATGTGGATATTGCAGAAGAAGGGTATCCTGAAATGTTCCATCAGTATGGATATTTCCACAGCATTGATATTGTTGGAACAGATGACTATGATGTAACAGATAATATCGGTTTCCCCGAGTTGCCGTTCTTCCCTATAGAACTATTGTTACCTTGCGACTTTGAGAATATAGATATCCATGTCGATTTCTCCGATGTCTTTGACCATGACCTCACCTACTACATTGCTCCGGCCATTAAGGGAAGTGCAATACAGGCTACTGAAGACGGAGAATATATGGAAATAGAACGTGATGAAGATTACTGCTCCACCACATACACAACCATAGATGCATCTCATTACTATAATGAATACACCGAAGAATTTTACTCTTTGAGTCAGCCTTACGATGTATTTGGAACTATGGGAGTTACATTGTCCATACACCCCTTTGAGTATATCCCTGCTACAGGCAACTTGCGGATGTTGCAACATGGACGCATAATAATCGAATTTGATGGTGGCTCTTTACTATCAGAAATTGCAGGAATACGGGACTCTCAAACCTTTAAGTCTGCGTTTGCGATGGAATATTTCAAGGATTTCCCATGGATAGATGTCCCGAGTGGCGAAAGGCATAGTCCCACATTCTTAATAGTTGCTGCAACTCAAGATATGCAGTCTGGTATAAAGTCTTTTGTTGAGTACAAATCGGATTTAGGATATAATGTGACCACCGTTTATCTTGATGAACAGAGAGCATTGGGTTATCCTCAAGCAATACGATATATCATACAAGAAAGGAATCCGGACTATGTACTACTGGTGGGTAGTTTAGAGCAAATCCCGCCTTATATGGGGTCTAAATGGTTTTATAACCCCTATTCTGATGATGAATACCATCCCTGTGTTGGTAGATGGATTGTAAAAGAAGACTATAAGAACAATATCTCAGTCAACCGGCAACTCAATACCATCATTCGTAAGACTATCACGACAGAGCAACAATTATCTCTCTCTAATAGTTCCATATCTCTATTGTCGGGAACAGGAAATGGAGGATGCTCTTTCTATAGGAACATCAAAAAAATAGCAGACCGAATAGATGATGAAACATATGTCCCTAGCACTATTTATGACGGTCGTGATGGATTGGATTTCTCGAATTTTCAAGAGGCAATTCAGAATTCGTCAATAGTTTTGTATAGAGGGCACGGAGGGGATGTAATAGATAGTCATGATGCTGTATGTGGATCATATATTGCCTCTCCGTATATGGTTTCCTCATGTCCTGTTACTGATGGTAGAACTATAGATGCATTGGGAAACGAGGTCCCCTTTCCCATAGGATTAGGCATCGCTTGTTCCCTCAACAATTATGAGACAGACAATAATTTTGGCTCTGCTTGGGTGAGAAGTGAATATGGAGGAGTCGCTTTCTATGGTTCTACGACATTGTCTGCTCATGCCAACAACAATAACTTGACTAAAAAAGTTTTTAATACACTTATCGAGAAAACTGCTAATAACCAAAATCTCACCATTAGCAAGTGGCTATATGAGGCTGAGAAAAAGTATTGTATGGCATTTTCGTCTCCTGATCGTTTTGCAGCAGTAAGAAGATATAGTCTCGTAGGAGACCCGACATTTAGAGTTTATGGTCGTGCGAATCATATTGACTCACCTCGTTATCGTGCAACATATAAACGAAATAACACAGAAATATCGATTGATAGTTTTGAGATATTTTCAATGGATGGTCGTCTCGTTGCGCAGGGAGATTATTCTGCCAATGCGAATACAATTAACTACACTATTCCCAGTGGTATTTATATAGTGAAATATCATCAATCTGATGGAAATTGTATCATTGACAAAATCATTAACAAGTAGTAGTTATGAAACATCTTTTATTTGACTTGGTACTATGCATGACTCTGATGTCATGTTCTTGGTTTCATGGAGAAACACTTCCTGCACTGTACATATACACGAATCAGCAGATGTTGGATTCGCTTGAAGTGTACAAGTCGTATTTTTATCCTCACGAAATAGGAGATTCTATAGTTTTTCTACGAGAAGACAGCACTATAGATGTCTATTTTGTGGACAAGGAGACAAGGTCTTGGGTCTCCTACTATAATGATACAGATACGACCATTATGTCCGCAGGTATTCAGATATACTTGCAACAAAATGAACAAAATATCTGTGTGTATATGCTTATAGAACGCTCTGGTGAAATAACAAGAGACGTGTCTGTTTACAATAAATTGGAAACTTGGGAAGGAAATATACTGGACTTTCAAACAAAGGAAGATGACATCATTGCTACCAACGCTTACCATGATTCTTGGTGTGTCCTTCGACGCAATGTGGGCATTGTGTATGTACAGGACGACAAACGGCACACATGGACTACCATCTTACCAGCAAAACAATAATAGACAGCCCTCCTCAACGGACTACGACCATGACCATAGCACTTTTTGGCAACACCATGCGCTCCGAGACGCAGAGCGAGGTGGCACATATCATCGAGTTTCTGCAACTCAGGGGCATAGACATCGCCCTCTCACAGGAACTGCGTCAGGAGTCGGATATGCGCCGGTTCCCACTGGTGGACGACTACACCCTGCACACGGGCGAACCCATCGACTTTGCCCTGTCTGTGGGTGGAGACGGCACTTTCCTCACCACCGCAGCCACTATCGGACACCTTAATATACCTATTCTTGGTATCAACTGCGGGCACCTCGGGTTCCTTGCGGAGGTGCAGACAGCCAATGTGGATGCTATCCTCGACCAACTTATTCACAATCAATATACTATCGAACAGCGCAGTATGCTGGAAGTTACCTGCAGTGCAGGGGGATATATCGCTTCGCCGTATGCCCTCAACGAGGTGGCGGTGCTCAAACAGGGACTGAGCAGTATGATTTCCGTAGAGACCTACCTCAACGGCGAACTGCTGCACACCTACAAAGCCGACGGACTGCTGATGGCTACTCCCACAGGCTCTACAGCCTACAACTTGAGTGTGGGAGGACCTCTCATGGACCCGCACACCCATGCTATTATCCTGTCGCCTGTAGCCACGCACAGCCTGAACGTGCGTCCGTTGGTGGTGCCTGACGACTGCAAGATTGACCTGCATATCAGCAGCCGTAATGCCAACTATATGGTGAGCATTGACGGACGGAGTCAGGTATTCAGCGATGCGGTCAGCCTGCACGTGGAGCGGTCTCAGCGCACTATCAAGTTGGTGCAAGTGGGTGAGTGCGGCTTCATGCAGTCGCTCAAAGACAAACTCTGTTGGGGAAAATAAAGCCCCCAACCGTAAAATAGCAGTCGTTGCATACAATTCTTCATTCTTAATTCTTCATTCTTAATTAAACCATCGTGGTTGATTATATTTCACTAATAGACAAGTACTACGCTCCTTATCCCGACCTTCGTCATGTGCTGGTTACCCACTCCATGCAGGTGCGGGACCGTGCCTTAAAGATACTGGATGCACACCCCGAATGGGCGGAACAGGGGCTTGTGGACAGGCGTTTCACAGAAGAGGCTGCCATGCTCCATGACATCGGCATCATCTTCTGCAATGCCCCCAAAATCTACTGTACAGGGACACACCAATACATCGAACATGGTTATCTGGGTGCTGAACTGCTGCGCAAAGAGGGTTTGCCACGTCATGCCGATGTGGCAGAGAGGCATACAGGCAGTGGCATCACCATCGACCAAGTCATACGCGAGAACCTCCCCATGCCTGTCAAAGACTATTGTCCCCGCACCTTGGAGGAGAAACTCATCTGCTACTCCGACCGCTTCTACTCCAAGACACACCTCGGCGAGGAAGCAACTATCCGCAAGATACGCCACAACCTGTGGAAGTACGGGCATGATGCCATTCTTCGCTTTGAGCAGATGCAGCAGATGTTTGAACCGCAACTGACTATTGCAAACACTGGGGAATAGGTCATAAAATATCATCATATCATAATACCGACATATTTTGTGCTTTTTTTGTGTATAAAAAGCACAAAGCACTTGCGTATGTCAAAAAAAAATAGTATCTTTGCGGGCTTTTTTGCAGAAAAGCAGATGAACTGAATAATAAACAATAAAAGATATGGCAACATTACAAAAAATCAGAAACCATGGCGTAGTCCTGCTTGTCGTTGTGGGATTGGCTATGCTGGCGTTCATTATGGGCGACTTCATCAACTCGGGCAGCAGTTTCTTCAACCGCGGACGTGAGAACGTGGGCGAGATTGCAGGGCACAAAGTGCACTACACCGAGTATGAATCCGCCAAAGACCAACTCACCGAAGTCTATAAGATTGAGTCGGGACGCACCGATATTGACGAGGAACTCAGTACGCAAATCCGTAATCAGGTATGGCAGATGATGCTCATGGACTACACCCTCCGCGAGCAAACACAGGAGATTGGTATGGACGTTACTGCCGAGGAACTCAGCAACCTCTGCATCGGTGAGCACCCCCACCAACTCATACAACAACGCCGCGCTTTCTACGACGAGACAGGCAAGTTCAACCGCTTCGCACTCATCAATTTCCTCAACTCTATCAACCAAGAGCCGCAGGACGCAGAGCAAGCAGCCAACCTCAAACAAGCCAAGACCTATTGGATGTACTGGGAGAAAGCAGTGCGCCTCACCTATATGCAGGAGAAGTACACCGAACTCCTCAAGAACATGGTGACTGCCAACAACCTCGACGCCAAGTATGCTTTTGATGCCCGCCGGACCACTGTGGACGTACAGTATGTGGAGCAACCCTACTATGCCGTGCCTGACTCCTTGGTCAAGGTAACCAACGGCGACATCAAGCATCTCTATGCGCAGCACAAAGCCGAGTACAAGCAGACCCCCAACCGCACCATCGAGTATGTGGGCTTTGCTATCGAGCCCTCGGAAAACGATTTTGCTGAGGTGGAACGCGTGATGAAGAGCCTCGAAAATGACTTCCGCACACGCCCTGATGTCGAGAATGTGGTCAATGGCAACAGCGATATCCTCTATGACGGACGTGACTACAGCATCGAGACCATCCCCGCCGAGTACAAGGACTTCGCTTTTGGCAAGGATGCCAAGAAGAACGACTGCACCGACCTCACGTTCAGCAACAACACCTATGCTATGGCACGTATCATGGACTGCGGCTACAACCAATCTGACTCCGTGCAACTGCGTCTGCTGGCTAATGGAGAGGGTACGGAAGACGTAGAACTGGGTTGGTTCCGTGCCAACGAGATACAGAAAAGCGTGGCTGACCCTGCCTTCAACGGCAAGAAAGGCGACAAATTCACTGTTTCATCGGGTATGGGAGAGCAGACCTTCGAGATTATGGACAAGAGTGTACCCACACCCAAGGTGAAACTGGCTATCCTCTCGCGTACCGTAGGAGCAAGCAGCAAGACCTACAGCATCCTCTACAACAAGGCTAAGCAGTTCATCGTCAACAACCCCACCGAGGAGAAGTTTCGTGCTGCTGCTGAGCAGGAAGGCTTGACCATCACTCCTGCCTATGCACTCAATGCTAACACCGACAAGGTGGCGGACCTCAAAAACAGCCGTCCTGTTGTACGTTGGGCTTTTGAGGCTAAAGAAGGGCAAGTGAGCGATGTTTTCGAGTGCGGTGACAAGTTTGTTGTGGCTGTGCTCACTGAGACACACGACGGCGAATACCGCACCTTGGAAGAAGTACGTGCCGAACTCGTAGTTGAAGCCACCAACAACCACAAAGCCGACTACATCATCGCACAACTCAAAAACATCAACAACCTTGACGAGGCTGCCAAACTCTTTGATACCGACATCAAGACCGCTGACAATGTATCGCTCTCGTCCTATCGCTTCGGTAGCGCGGGCATGGAACCTGCTGTCATCGGTACTGCAATGGCTTTGGCTGACAACACCGTCTCCGCTCCTGCCAAAGGCAATATGGGCGTCTATATGCTCCAAATCGGACAAAAAACCACTGCTACTGGCGAACTCAATGCCGAGCAGGAGATTCAGCAACTCAACATGCGTACCGCTTACTCCCTCCCCTACCAAGCCATCAACCTCATCGAGCAAAAAGCCGAAGTAGAGGACAACCGAGCACGCTTCCAATAAATGTTTCCATCAATAACTATCAACAACAGAACAGATTCTTGTTTAGTTGTTGGTAGTTACCTGCAAAGCCAATACAACTAAATTTCGTTTTTTCAATACCCATTATTTGGTATTTCAATTTATTTGTAGTACCTTTGCAGCGGTAAAACAAAACAAACCAAATTCATATAATATGGCTTACGTAATTTCTGAAGATTGTATCGCTTGTGGCACTTGCAAGGACGAGTGCCCGATGGGAGCTATCTCCGAAGGCGATCGTTACTCCATTGACCCTGACTTGTGCACCGAGTGCGGCACATGCGCAGATGTCTGCCCAAGTGGCGCAATTTCCAAATAATTGCTATTGAGAGTACAACGCGGGGCTGCCTGACACAATTGTTGAGCAGTCCCTCTTTTTGCGCGCCGTATTAAGACTTGTTTCGATTAGTTATGAACAAGTTATATAGTATTTCTCGTTCGTTTCGTTTCCGCCGTTTCTCGCGCAAAGCGTATGCGGCTTTTGTCTCGATGCACCGCCATGTGACCATCGGTCGGGTGGGGTGCCGCATCTGCGATTTGGAGATGCTCAAGTCGGGCAAGGCTGTGGCTGTGTGTGCAGCACTTTTCTACGGCGTATCGGCAAGTGCCGGGGAGGCAATACCTCCCAACGAAACTGATGTGGCAAACCAAGTTGCCTTGGAGCAACTGGACGTAGTTGCCACAACGTCGCGCCTCGCGTCTTCTGCGGTGCGACAAGTCACTGTTTTCTCCCGCGACGACATTCGTCAGTTGCCCGTCAGCACGCTGGCAGAGGTGCTGCAGCGGTTGCCCGGAGTCGATGTGCGCCAGCGTGGTGCCACAGGGGTGCAAGCCGACATTGCCCTCAACGGATGTACGGCGGACCAGACCCTCATCTTCCTCAACGGTGTCAATGTCACGGACCCGCAGACGGGGCACTACTCCATGAACCTCCCCGTCGAACCGCAGGACATCGAGCGCATCGAGGTGTACAATGCCACACCGCAGGGTTTGGGAGCGTATGCAGGGGTCATCAACATCGTCACACGGCAGGCACGTGACACCACCTACGAGGTCGAAGCCTCACTCGCGGCTGGCGAATACGGGCTCTTCAATCCCCGCCTTGCTTACCGCGATGCCCGTGAAAACCTGCATTGGGAAACCAACGTAAGTTACAATCAGTCAACGGGTTTCGCCTCCAATACTGACTACCGCATTGCCAATGCTTTCGCTCACCTCACAGCAGGCGACTTCGAGGTGCAGGCGGGTGCGCAGTACAAGGATGCGGGTGCCAACGCTTTCTACGCCCTCTCCTATCCTGACCAGTTCGATGCCACTCGTATGGCTTTTGCCTCCGCGGCATACCATGGGCGGTTGGCAGACCGTTGGACGATGGATGCTTCGGCTCTGTATCGTGCTCATTATGACCGCTTTGAGTTGTTCCGCGAGGGCACCGAGACACCTGCTTGGTACACGGGGCACAACCGCCATTGGACGCACACTGCCGATGCCGATGCCAAGGTCTCGTACATGGAGTCGTGGGGCACCACCTCCGCGGGACTCACCTTGCGCGATGCCTACATCACGTCCAACACCCTTGGCGAGCACAACCGGCTGACTGTCAACTACTACCTCCAGCAGACTGCCCATTGGAGTCATGTCTCCCTCTCGGCACTCGTGGGCGGAACCTACAACACCGCCTTTCGTGCCGACTGGTCCTACAGCCTCGACCTCTCCTGGCACCCTGTGCATGGGCTCTCGCTCTACCTCAACACAGCCCGCGCTTTGCGCCTGCCCACGTTCACGGACCTCTATTATCATTCGGCAACCCAACTCGGCAACGACAGCCTGCGTGCCGAACATGCCTACAAGACCGAACTCGGGGCGCAGTACCGGAAGCAGTGGGCGAATATCCGTCTCGACGCGAACCTCAAGGGCTACTACCGTTATGCCACCGATGTCATCGATTGGGTCAAACGTCCCGACGAAACGCAGTGGTTGTCACGCAATTACGCTCATTTGCAGACATGGGGCTGCAATGCCTCGGTCGGAATCACGGCATGCCAACCGTTGGGGCATTTCCTCCGTCAGGCACGTCTGAGTTATGCCTATTGCGGTACCACCAAGCAGGAGACCGAATACCTCAGCAAGTACGCCCTCGACTACCTCCAACACCGCCTCTCGCTCACCATCGAGCACACCATCTATCGCGGGTTGGGCGCGTCGTGGCAACTCACTTGGCAGCAGCGCAACGGTTCCTACGCTGACCGTGATGGGGTAGTGCAGACCTATCGACCTGTATTTCTGTTGGATGGCAGTATCTTCTACGATGCACCCAAGTGGAAAGCGTCTTTGGAGTGCACCAATATGACCTGCCAAACCTACTACGACTACGGCGGTATCCTCCAGCCCACCCACTGGCTCCGTGCCAAACTGGAAGTACGACTGTAATTTGTGTTTAACAGAGTATTAACCACCCCCATAGAACCGCATATCGTCTATGGGGGTATTTTTGTGTTTGCCAATGATATGACAATGAGAAATTACAACTCGCTTTCCTTCATACGTTCCGCGTTCTCTGCCACTTGGAGGGCATCGATGACACCTTGTATATCGCCATCCATAAAGGCTTGGAGGTTATAGACCGTGTAGCCTATACGGTGGTCGGTGATACGCCCTTGCGGGTAGTTGTAGGTGCGAATCTTGGCAGAGCGGTCGCCCGTGGAGACCATGGTTTTGCGTCTTGCAGCAATGTCGTCGATGTACTTCTGATGCTCCTTGTCGTATATTTGCGTGCGCAGGCGCGCGAGCGCGCGTTCCTTATTTTTGGGTTGGTCACGGGTCTCTGTACATTCAATCAATATCTCCTGAACCTCTCTCGTATTGGGGTTCTTCCAGTTGTAGCGCAAGCGCACACCCGACTCCACCTTGTTCACATTCTGTCCGCCTGCACCGCCCGAACGGAAAGTCTCCCATTTGATTTCGCCCTCGTTGATATGCACCTCAAACTCGTCCGCCTCGGGCAGGACAGCCACGGTAGCAGCAGAAGTGTGTACACGTCCCTGTGTCTCAGTGGCAGGTACGCGTTGTACACGATGCACACCCGATTCGTACTTGAGCGTACCATAGACATTTTGCCCTGTAACATTGAAGATTATCTCCTTGTAGCCGCCCACAGCACCTTCCGAGAACGACGAAACGGTGTATTTGAAGCCATGGAGTTCAAAATACTTGGTGTACATGCGGAAAAGGTCGCCGGCAAAGAGTGCAGCTTCGTCACCTCCCGTACCGCCACGAATCTCCATAACCACGTTCTTGCTGTCCTCAGGGTCTTGGGGCAGAAGCATAAGTTTCACCTCCTCTTCAAGGGCAGGGATTTGTGGTTCAAGGGTATCTATCTCAGTCCGTGCCATCTCTTTGAGTTCGGGGTCGGACTCATTGAAATAGAGTTGCTTGGCTTCGTTGAGGTCAGAGAGGGATTTCTTGTACTTGCCTGCCGAAGATAGGACACGTTCCAAGTCGTGGTACTCGCGGTTGAGACGCACATAGCGTGCCTGGTCGGCTATCACTGCGGGGTCTGTAATCAGCAAGCCAACTTCGTGGAACTTCGCCTCTAATCCTTCTATCTTGTCTAAAATATCCATGTTTACTATTCTATCACACTCCCTAACAGGTTATACTTCACGCCATTACGGATAATTACCACCTGAGAACCCTCGACTTGCTTATGGGTCTGCACTGATACTGTTTGCACTTCATTGGTGGCTGTCGCGCCCGACACTTCTTGTACCAAACGTACAGAGAACGCTGCACAAGGCATTTCAACGTATTGAGGGTATATCTGTTCGGGGTCAAAATAAAGTGCATAACAATAGGTGTTGTCCGCTTTGGTAGAGAACCAATAGTAACCGGCATACTGTGTATCAAACATATCTACATCATATCGGTAGCCTGCTGCTGGGAGGAATACTGCACCATTAGCCTGCATTGATGCCCATTGAGCAGATGTATAAACATTATGCTCGTAGTTGTCTCTGTTCTCGTTGGCAAACATTTTGCTTTTCTCATTCCAAACCAGCCCTTTATTCTGACTGGGCACAAAGGTACATCCATCGGGCAAACGCCATATATCCGGCAATATAATCAAGCCATGTATCTCATTGACAGTGGCTGTAGCAAATAGTTCGTTGGCATTTGTACGCCCATAAAGCAGATACCCCAATTCGTCTTTGGTCAGCGTGCGCCACACTTTAGCCGCATTGCCACCATTGCTTATGGGGTTATTTCCCCATTCGGTAAATGCTCTATAATCGTCTCCCTCGCTCACTTTGGTAGGATTAGAACCTGTTCCCCAACCGAAAACATCAATATAGCCTGTATAATCAATACTCGTATTTTGGTTGCCCAAACCGATGGTGTCCGTTTGCTCATTGGCAAACCGCCACGTATTACTGCTTGCCTGATATTGCAAATTACCCTGTGCAAAATATACTTGTTTCCCGTTTGCTACGGAAAATCTGCCATTGATAGCACCTGCAGGCACACTTTGCGCCGTTATGCTTGCCGCCACAACTGCAATGGCAGCACTAAAAAACAATCTCTTTTTCATACTATATATTTTGGAAAAACATTATTTGTTTTCTGCTTGTGCATCTCTCTCCCGCCAATACTCGTCGGTAGGCATGTCTCCTTCTGCTGCCATTTTGAGGTTCTGCATAAACCGTTCCACACGCCAGTCGATGGTCTCGCTATACACCTTGCGGGATATGAAGATGCGGAAGAACCAACCGAACTTGATATGCACATCAATCGACATAGTGGCGGTGTTGTCGCTCGTTGGCAGCACGTGAAAGTTCCCCCACGCCTGCTTGAGGATAGCCCCCGAATAGTAAATATCCACCCGTATGTCACGTCTGTCGCCTGCCATGGTGTCAGTCACAAGGCTCTCTATCACCGCGTCCTTGAACTGCGGTTTGCCGTTCACAAGGATATCGAACAGCAGACGGCTGTAGTGGGTCTCGGGATTGTATTCCGACTCTTTCCATATTAGGTAGATGGCGTTTTTGCTGTCGTCAGTCTGTTCGCCCGTACCCGCAAACGCCCACGGCGAAAGCAGTTGGGGGTCTGTTTGCAGTTGGTGTATCAGCGTATCAATCACCGCATTGCACGCCTCTTGCGAGGCATTCACCTCCACGGGGCACTCGGTGTGGAACGTGCTCTGTGAGTACGTGGTCAGCATAGTCAGCAGGACAAACAGTAACTTCATATACCTGTGGTATAAGTAATAGTTAATAGTTAATAGTTAATAGTTAATGTGCATTGAGCACTTTCTCCATATTCTGCTCACGGTGAATGAGTTGCACCTCCACACCGAACTTCTTGTTGATGTGCTCCGCCATCTTCTCCGCCGCATACACCGAGCGGTGTTGCCCGCCTGTGCAACCAAACGAGACCATCAGGTTCTGGAACCCGCGGTCCATATATCGCTTCACGCTGAAGTCCACCAACTGATACGCCTGCTCAAGGAAGGGCGTTATCTCACCGTCTTCCTCCAAGAACTGAATCACATTCTCGTCCATACCCGTGAAGAAATTGAAACGCTCATACTTGCCGGGGTTGTTGATGGCGCGGCAGTCGAACACAAAACCTCCCCCATTGCCACTGCTATCCGCCGGAATGCCTTTTTTGTACGAGAAACTGTACACCCTCACCACCAGCGGCTTGCGTACACCCACCTCCTTGAACTGCTTCATCTCGGTCATATTCTGCAGAACCTCAATCAGATACGGGTAGTCGTCACTCGCATACTTGAGCAACGCGCGCAGGTTCTCTATGGCAAAAGGTATCGACTGCAAAAAGTGCGGCTTCTTCTCGAAGTACCCACGGAAGCCATAAGCCCCAAGCACCTGCATGGTGCGGAAAAGGACAAAATGCTTCAGCGTGTCATAGAACTCATCCTTGTCAACAGGCATATACTTCTGCAACTCGTCAAGGTACACCTCTGTCAGTTCCTCACGCAGGTCAGGGTGGAAGTTCGCCTTCGCCTGCCACAAGAACGAAGCCACGTCATAGTACACAGGTCCGCGTCTTCCACCTTGAAAATCAATAAAATACGGCACCTCTGTACCGTCGGCTTCGGTACGTATCATCACATTGCGCGACTGAAAATCACGATACATGAAGGCATTCATCCTGTTCTGCAAGAGGATATAGGCAAGCCGCTCAAACTCATTTTCCAACTTGTCTTCTTGAAAATCAAGCCCCGTAGCCTTCAGAAAACAGTACTTGAAATAGTTCAAATCCCACAATATGGAGCGCAGGTTGAACTCGGGCTGCGGGTAACATTGGTTGAAGTCAAAGTCTTGTGCACCAACCACTTGGAACTTAGCCAGCGCACGCATCGTACGGCGTAGCATCTCTTTCTCTTTGGCGGAGAACACTCCCGTCTTGCGACCGTCGGCAATGTAATCAAAGAGTAGCGTGTTCCCCAAATCCTCTTGCACATAGCACATCTCGTCATCGCTCACCGCCAGCACGCGCGGCACGTTGAGTCCCTGCGCCAGAAAATGTTGTGCCATATACAGGAAAGCGTGATTCTCATCGTGGGACGTGCCTTGCACACCAATGAGCGACACTGCACCGTCCTCACTTGCAATCCGATAGTACTTCCTGTTGCTGCCCGAAGCAGTCAATGCCGTTTGGTCACCGACTTTCTTGCCGGTGGCTTCATAAAACAGTTGGTTCAGTGACTTTGCCATACGTTCATTCGCGCTAATGCCATACAAATATCCCGCAAAATTACATAAAATCCGCCGATTATACAATATCGCCCCCAAATATCTCATTTCTCTATCTGTGCTATTTACGAACGTGACTAACTGTGCGGATAATCATTCTCGCGTAGCCACCACCGTGCAACCCGCTATCGCGCAGCCATTATCGTGCAGCCATTATCGTGCAATCCACCATCGTACAACCCATCATCGCGCAGCCATCATCGGGTCAAGTGTATGATATTAGTATGAGATTAGTATGTGATTAGTATGTGATTAGTATGAGATTAGTATGTGATTAAGCCGTCAATGTCGAATGAATAACGCAACACTATGCCCATGGTACCTAACGCCAAATGCCCCGATAAATCGTACATCGTACATCCGTAAATCGTAAATAATACTGCCTGTCCTTGTACGAGTGCTACAAAAACACTACTTTTGTACCGACAATACTGCAAGAATACCGCCATAATATCGCAATAAACTTGCAGCAATACCGTAAAGAATCAAAATAACCGACAAACAATGAATACACTTCGTTTCTGGCTGGACAACAGCCGCAAAATATCCTTGCCGCAGTCGGCACTGCCTTGTCTCACGGCGATAGTGCTGTGCATCGGGCAGGAGGGCTTTGTGTGGTGGCTGGCATTGCCTGTGCTTCTCGGTGTGTGCGCGGCGCACTTGGGCATGAATCTCGCAGACGACTACTTCGACTACCGTCACGACTCCCGACTGCGCTCCGACCTCAGCAGCACCAGTATCCGTGCCCGTATGGAGAAATGCAGTTACATCAGCAGCGGTGCCACCACTATTCACGCTTTGGGTTGGGCGGTGGTGTGCTTCCTCGCCTTTGCCGCTTTGATGGGCTTGACGGCTTTCCTCGCGCAGGGTCTCCTGCATGGTTGGCAAGCCGCGCTTGGCATTGTGCTGTACGCTGTGCTGGGACTATTTGTGGGTATCAACTACTCGGGCAAGCCCCTCGAACTGGGCTTCCATGGGTTGGGCGAACTGGTCATAGGCTTGATGTTTGGTCCTATCAATATGTTGGGCGTGCAAGCCGCCATGACGGGCTGCCTGTTCTCTTGGCAGATGCTGTGCATGGGCATTGGTGTGGGGTGCCTTGTGGTGAATATCGTGTATGTGCACTCGGTGATGGAGGTTAATGCCGATGCCCAATTGGGTAAGATGACCTTTGCCCGCCTGTTGGGCAAGCCTGCTTTGATGATAGCCTTCGTGGCGGTATTCGCCCTGATGCCCTTTGTGATGCTGGGTGTCGGTATAGCTTTGGGCTGGTGGAGTCCGTGGTATCTGCTGACCTTGCTCTCCCTGCCAATGTCCGTTTACCTTATCTACTCCACACATCACTTTGTCTATGGGCTGCCTTGTGCCGACACTCCGCGCTGGTGGATGGGACCGATGGGCAAATGGGACGACTATGTTAAGGCAGGCATCGACTGGTTTCTTATACGCTGGTTGCTTGCCCGTAACACCTGCACGCTGTTCTGCCTGATACTGATGATAGTACATCTTGTAGTCTGATTGTTGGCTGTTTCCTGCCTTCCGCATTGTACTACGCAATTTCACAGATAGCGTGTGTAGTGCGTGCTGTGTTGTGAAAGCATTGTGAAATAATAGTATCTTGATAATAAGCGTATTATAAAACGAGTGTAGTATAATTTTCTTCGTGTAGTATTTGGAAAATATGTTGTAGAACATATACGCGTAATTTGTAGGAACGCGCGTGGTGTCGTAATTTTGCAGCGTTTTCATTGACAACGTAACGCAAAACAAACAAAACGATATATGAACTGTAACGTTAAATGCAACACGAAGATGTTCAGAACTACCCCCCCCGTACTATTCGCACTAATAGCGATACTGCTACCATGTAGTCTATGGGCACAGGCACAGACCGTTACCGGTGTGGTAATGGCTGAGGGTGAGCCTGACCCTGTTATAGGTGCCAATGTGGTACTGAAAGGCACTACCAACGGTACCATTACTGATTTCGACGGTAACTTCTCCATTGAAGCAAAGAGTGGAGATGTGCTGGTGTTCTCATACCTCGGCTACAAGACGCAGGAGGTAAAGGTGGCTAATGCCAATGCGCCTGTCAAGGTAACACTGGTGTCTGACAACGTGATGCTGGACGAAGTGGTGGCTATCGGCTATGGTGCTATGAAGAAGTCCGACCTCACAGGCGCGGTAACCTCTGTAAAAGCCGAAGAACTGACCAAGGCACCTGTTGCGGGGCTCGACCAAGCGTTGCAAGGTCGTGCAGCGGGTGTTACGGTTACTACCAACTCCGGTCAGCCGGGTGAGGCAGCCACTATCCGCATACGCGGTATCGGTTCGGCTATAGGTGGTAACGACCCCTTGTATGTGGTGGATGGGGTTATTACGAGCGACATCTCTTTCCTCGCACCCAACGACATACAGTCTATGGAGATACTCAAAGACGCTTCCGCCACTGCCATATACGGTTCGCGTGGTGCCAACGGTGTTATCCTTGTTACCACCAAATCCGGCACACAGACAGGCGCAAAGCCCAACATTACATTTGATGCCTACTGGGGTTTCCAGAACCGTTGGAAGAAGTTGGATTTGATGGATTCGCGTGCTCAAGCAGAGACCGAGTTGCGTATCGGTGCTATGCGTAATGGTGCGGAAGAGATAGCCTATTATAACACGAACGGCTTTTCTGCATGGCTCAAAAACTATAAATTGGGAAAGTCGGTTTATTACCCCAACAATTTCGATTATTCTCATCAGGAAACCGATTGGCAGGACGAGGTGTTCAATAGCAATGCCTTTATGCACAATTATAATTTGAGTGTGGACGGCGGCAATGATAAGGGGCATTATGCTCTTTCTGCCAACTATTTCGGGCAGGAGGGTACTATTATCGGCAGTAACTATAATCGTTTCACTATTCGTCTGAATTCGGATTATGAGATTCGCAAGTGGTTGAAAGTCGGTGAGCATTTGTCTTTTATGACTTCTTCCGGACGTAATGCAATGAACAATAGTTCGTCCGCAGGTGCATCTGTTATCTCTGCTGCTTTGGCAATGGGGCAATGGGATCCCGTATATTATCCCGAGGGTAGTACAAACGTAAATGGCGAAGACTTGTCAGGACACTATGCTGCGGGGTCTAATTTCAAGAATGTAACCAACCCATACCAGATGGTGTATAATACGGAACCCTCAAAGAAAACGGAACGTGCCGTAGGAGATATTTATTTGGAAATCAAACCTATTGACGGATTGACGATTCGTCCGAGTTTCTCAATGGACTATGCACTGATTCGTGAACGCAATTTTACCTACCCGAATACATATACTTCGTACAACTATTCGGAGAAGAACTCTATCACATCTTCTATGGAGCGTGATTGTTCATTGCTTGAGGAAACAACTATTACGTATGCCAAGAAGATAGGTAAGCATAATTTCTCCATCATGGCAGGACAAACATGGCAGGAGTACAACACGTATAGTATCAGCGGTTCGGGTTCGCAGATTATGAACCCGATTTCCAGCAATTGGTATTTGAGCAATGCTACCGATGACCAGATGCCTGCCGGTGATGGTGTATCCCGTATCCGTCGTATCTCGTTCTTGGGACGTGTGTTCTATTCGTATGGTGACCGCTATATGGTTACTGCCAACTTCCGTGCAGATGCGTCTTCCCGCTTTAGCAAAAACCCTTGGGGCTACTTCCCGTCGGTGGCTTTGGCTTGGCGTATGAGCGAAGAGGGTTGGCTCAAAGAGGTAGCATGGCTTGATAATCTGAAACTGCGTGCCGGTTTCGGTCAAGTGGGTAATGATGGTATTCCTTCAAGTTCGTTTGTAGCAAATATGGAGTCCGGCAATAAATTGTTCTTCGGTTACCCGCTGGGTATCGGTCAGACTTCCGCCACGGGTGCCGCCGTACAGGTGCAGGTCAATACCGATGGCAAGTGGGAAACCAACCAACAGTGGGATGCCGGTATTGATTTTGCTTTCTGGAACGGCAAACTGAGTGGAACGGTGGATTATTTCTTGCGTGATACCAAGGATGCACTCCTGTACGTGAATGCTCCCGCACATGTGGGCAACCGCGGCTCTATGATAAAGAATGTAGGCAACATCCGCAATCAAGGTGTTGAGATTTCGCTGAACCACGATAATCAAGTCGGCAAAGTGCATTATAATATCGGAGGTAATGTAAGTTATATTCACAACGAACTGACGGCCGTCAATGGCGGTTCTCCGTTGTGGGGTACGCATACCAAGACCGATGTCGGTATGCCTCTCAACTCCTTCTGGGGTTATAAGTATGAAGGTATCTACCAGTCGGACGAGGAAGCACTGGAGCAGTTATATTCCTATACGGAGAGTACCATCGGTGTGCATGCGGGTGATGCTCGCTATACCGACCTGAATGGTGATGGAAAGTTGGACGAGAACGACAGAACCAATATAGGCAATCCGTTCCCGAAATTGACGTATGGTTTGAATCTCGGTGCAGAGTTCTATGGCGTGGACATACAGTTGTTCTTCCAAGGTGTGTATGGCAATAAAATCTACAATGCGCTTCGTGAACGATTGGAGGGAGATGGTACAAGCAACGCTTTGGCTACTTATATGACAGACAATGTGTGGGTAGGCTACACCGATGTTGTACGTGAGGCATTGTTGAACCAAGGTGTGAACTGGATGGAGTTGGAGAATCGCCAGGGGACTATTCCTAACCCGCTCGGTAGCCCGACCAATACGGAACATTCCACCCGTTTCATTGAGGACGGCAGTTATTTCCGCTTGAAGAACGCACAGATAGGCTATACATTGCCTAAGAACATCACGCAGAAGTTCCTGTGCAATCGCCTGCGTTTCTATGTTACGGCAAGCAACCTGTTCACTATCACCAAGTATTCGGGCTATGACCCAGAAGTGGGAGACGGTGTGGACTACGGAAACTATCCGCAGAGCCGTACATTCACTTTTGGCTTGAATGCAACGTTCTAAGGTGTGATGAACAACGAACAAAGGAATTAAGAACGAAGAATAAAATGGTACTGATTATGAAAAAAATACAATATATAGCATTGATTTTGGCAGGTTGCTCGTTGCTGACCGGTTGCAAGGACTATCTGACAGAGATAGAACCGGGTACGACGCGTTTGGAGGATTATTTTACTTCCACAGCGGCGGCAACGGCTAATGTGAATGGGTGTTATGTGCCGATGATGTGGGAGTACAACAAGACCTATTGCTCGGAGTGGTTTATAGGTGATATTGTGAGTGATGATGCCCTCAAGGGCGGTGGTAGTACCACAGATATGGCAGACGCTTATGATATGGAGAACTGGCGTACAACATCGCAGAATACGTTGCTGCTGGATTTCTACCGTGCTCAATATATCGGTATCGGGCGTTGCAATCTGGCTATTCAGTACATCTCCAATATGGAGGTCGGAACAGACAAGGAGTTTACGCAGAGTATGAAAGAGCGTCTGCTGGGCGAAGCCTATTATCTGCGTGCCTATTACTATTTCCGTCTGGTGCGTATCTATGCGGGCGTGCCGTTGGTCGTAGATGTGATTGACGATGCGGCTCGCTGGGGGCAACCGCGTGCTTCGGTGGATGCTATTTATACGCAGATACTCTCGGACTTGGAAATGGCAAACAAGTACTTGTGGGTGCGCAGCCGGTTGGGAGATGATGACTTAGGGCGTGCTACCAAAGGGGCGGCGCAAGCCATGTTGCTGAAAACCAATCTCTATATGGCATCGCCTTATTGGAGCAGCCAAGTGACCAAGGCGCAGGCCGATTGCTATGCGGACGCCAAAGCATGGGGCGATTCTATCATATCGTCGGGGGAATATACTCTGTGTCCCAAATATGAAGACAATTTTACTCTGGCAGGTGAGAACGGACAAGAGTCGGTATTTGAAATCCAGTATGCGGAAGAAGAGTGGGGAGACTATGGCGATGGGCAAGACCCTATCAACTTTGGTCATACCAGCGGTTCGTTTACGCAGATATTGATGCGCTCCCGTTCTTCCCGCATCGGTGGCGGTTGGGGCTTTGACAAACCGACACAGAACCTGTATGATGAGTTTGAAACAGCGGATTCGGTTCGTCGTGGTGTGGCAATACTGAACCCTGCGGATTCGCTGATAGAAACACCGGCTCAAGAAAACTATTTGGGTTCACGCTATTTGAATAACAAATATGCTATGTACCGTGATACGGCTATTTCCGGTGCAGGTTGGGGACAATGGGGAATCCATGCTAGTCGTGGCCCGCTCAACAATCGTCAGATTCGTTATGCCGATGTGCTGCTGATGTACGCAGAAGCCTGCTTGGGTACGGGGGATGAGGCTACGGCAAAGACCTATATCAACAAAGTGCGTGAGCGTGCCGGTCTTGGTGAGGTGGGAACCTACACATTCAAGTTGAATGGTACAGAGATTGCCAACCCGACTGTGGAACAATGCTTGCGCCACGAGCGTCGTATGGAATTGGCTATGGAGGGACACCGTTGGTTCGACCTTGTACGTTGGCAGGGTGTGGACGGCAAAGGCTTGAAAGAACACATGGACGCTTATGCAAAGACCGAATCGGCAGCCGCTCAATCGCATATCCAGGCATTTGTGAAAGGCAAACATGAGATATTCCCCATTCCGCAGGAGGAGATACAACTCAACCCGACACAAATGGAACAGAACCCTGGGTATTAAGAGATATGTTTAGTTAAGGTCTATTAAAAGCGTAAAGCATAGAAAGGTTGTGTGTTTCTTGCTGTTTTTCCCGAGTGAATACCGAGAGAATACCGAGTGAATGTTGACTGAAAATAAGAACGTGTAACTATATAAATCATTTAAAAAATTTAATTGTATGAAAGCAAACAAAATTTTTGCGGCTGCTTTGGCAGTATTCGCATTGGTTGGTTTCTCCGCTTGTGAGAAGAAAACTAACGAGAAGTTGGAACTTACCGAGACTTCCATTAGTATGAAAGTGGGCGATACGCACCAGTTGGTTGCCAACGTAACCGTTGAGACTTGGACAACTTCGGAAGAGAAAGTGGCTACCGTGGACAACAAAGGTCTCGTAACCGCAGTGGCTGAAGGCACGGCCATCATCTCGGCTACGGCTAATGGCCAGACCAAAACCTGCGTGGTAAAAGTAGAGAAAGAAGGTCAAGGCGGCGATACAAAAACTGTGAAAGGCAGCCAAATCTGGCCTGTCGTATTGGACGAGGCTACGGCTACTGCCAATGAATCGAAAATCGTTGCTTCATTTGCACCCAATGAGCAAACCAAGTTCCTCTACGTATGGGAAAATACGTATGTTGCCAATGATAATCCTACTGGCCGTGGCTTCTATGGTGGCGAGGGGTATTTGGCTATGACCGTTGGCACTGTAGGTTGGTCTGGTTGCGGTTTCTGCCTGACAGCCGATGGCACCGATTGGCAGAATGCAGAGACCTTGCGTGCCGCTATTGTAGCAAATCCCGATGATTACTATCTGCACTTGGCTATCAAATCGACCGACAACTATGCGCACTGCTTCTATTTCTTCGGTGCTGAGAACGGTGGTAAATTTGTATTAGGAAGCAAAACTGTATATGATGGACCTGTCTATAGCGATTTTACGCGCGATGGCAGTTGGCAGGAATTTGATATCCCGATGTCGAAATATGCTGCCGCTTTGTCTTCTGTTAAGTGTGAAGCAGGTGTCAACGTATTCGTTGCTCTTACGGAAGGCGTTGCTGGTGCACAACTCAACTTGGATGCAGTTTATTTCTACAAGAAGTAATTCTTGCAATCTATTTGCAAAGAGGAGGCTGATTACCTCCTTTTTGCCCTAAGAATCATATATTATATATGCGTATATTCTATTCTTCTATATTGGCGGTTGTAGCAGTGTTGTTCGCTGCTTGTGGCAATACGCCCGCTCAGTTCTCTCTTAATCCTGCAACGGTTCAGATGATAGTGGGGGATATGGTCACTATTGAGATTGTGGGGACTGCTACCGATGTGGAGTGGACTTCCTCTAACGACTCTGTGGCAACGGTCTTTCACGGAGTGGTTACTGCTAAGGCTGTAGGGAAAGCGGAGATAACCGCCAGGAGTGGTAAAGCACAGGTTACAAGCCATATTTTTGTAACAGCAACCGATGGCTCCTCTTTGCGTATCACGCCGGCATTCATCTCGCTCAACAAAGGCGAGGAATACCAATTCCAATATGGAAATACCTACGATTTGGAACTCTCATGGACTTCTTCCGATGAGACTGTTGCCTCTGTTGACCAAAATGGACGTGTAACGGCATTGGCACCGGGCAATGCAACGATTACTTTGTCCACACCCGTTGAGGAGGTCTCTGCTTTGGTCGCCGTAGCCCACAAGTGGGGTGAATATAAGTTGGTATGGAGTGACGAATTTGAAAGAACATCGCTTGATGAGACCATTTGGGGCTACAATACGGGGGGCGGTGGTTGGGGCAACCAAGAGTTGCAGTACTATACTACTCGTCCTGAGAATGTCCGTGTGCAAAACGGCTGCCTTGAGATAGAAGCCCGCAAAGAAACGTATGAAAACCGTGAATATACTTCGGCGCGTATCTTGTCAAGAGACAAGAAGACTTTTGAGTATGGCAAGATAGAGTCTCGTATTAAGTTCCCGGGGGGCAAAGGTACATGGCCTGCCTTTTGGATGATGGGAAACCAAGGTGGTTGGCCCTCGTGCGGTGAGATAGACATTATAGAGCATGTCGGCTCACAACCTGCCCGTGCTTCCTTTGCTGTGCATACCCCGTTGAAAAACGGAACTCGTGGTAACAACTGGGCAAGTACGCATTTCTTTGACAATAGTTTGGCAGATGATTTTCATACGTATGGAGTGGAGTGGTGCAAGGAAGAGGAGAATGGTAAGGATTGCATTCGCTTTATGGTGGATGATGTAGTCTATGCTACCGTATGGGAAGACGACATTGACAATCCCAAGGCATGGCCGTTTACCAAACCGCATTTTATTATCTTCAATATGGCTGTCGGTGGAACGATGGGCGGTTCGGTGGATGACGCTATTTTCAGCGAGAAACGTATTATGTATGTGGATTGGGTACGCGTTTATCAACGTGAGGAAATAGAGTAATGAGGTACGGCAGTTGGCATAGGATTATCGTTGGCGTTCTCGGTATAGTGCTGAGCGGGTGCGTGTGTGTATATCCGCCCGACTCGGAACTGCATTCCGAGATGCACAAGAGTGCCAAACGCGGCGTGGCGTTCAACTTTAAGCAGGTTGAAGACTTGCCGCTGTTGTCGCCGTCCTGTTCGTGGGCGTACAACTGGGGCAATACGCAGACCGGCGATGCGGCATTATGGTTCGATACCAACGATATGGACTTTTGTCCGATGACATGGAATGCCAACTACAGCGCAGACAAGATATGCGAGTACGTAAAAGCCCACCCGAAAACCCAGTACCTGTTGGGTTTCAACGAACCGAACCTGACCGACCAATGCAATATGACGCCCGCTGAAGCGGCTACGCATTGGGGCGAGGTGGTGGCGTTGGCAAAGGAACTTGGGCTGAAATTGGTGTCCCCCGCAATGAACTATGGCACATTGGAGGGGTACAGCGACCCTGTGAAGTGGCTTGACGAGTTCTTTGCGCAACCCTCTGTATCGTTGGATGATGTATGTGCCATTGCTGTTCACTGCTATATGTCTTCGCCCTCGGCAGTGAAGAACTATATTGAGATGTTTCGTAAATACGGCAAGCCCGTTTGGCTGACGGAGTTCTGTGCGTGGGATCCTGTGCCGGGCAGTGTGGAAAGTCAAATGGACTATATGTGTGCAGTGCTGAATTATTTGGAGCAGGAACCGTTGGTGGAGCGTTATGCGTGGTTCATTCCACGGGAAAGCAAACCGGTGGACAGCGCACCTTATATGCAGTTATTAACGCACACATCGCCCGTGGAACTGACCGACTTGGGCGTGCTATATACGCAATTCTCTTCGTTTGACAAAAAGGCTTATCTGCCATTGCAGAGTGGTATCGGTGCGCAGCAATATGTGGCACTGAGCAGCAATACAATCTCTCTGCGTGTAGCCGAGAACAAGACCCCGTATATACAAGGTTTGCAGGCAGGAATGTGGGTGGACTATCAAGTGCAGGTTACATCTGCCGAACCGTTGCAACTGACCTATGCCACGATTGCGAGCAGTCAGGTCTGTGTCTATGTGGACGAGGTGGCGCAAGCCATCGTTGATGTGCCGAAGACAAGTGATATGAATACGTGGAACACGCTGAATACCAATGTCGTGTGTGCTAAAGGACGGCATACGATGCGCATTGAGATATTGAAAGGAGTAATCAATCTACGGGAGTTGAAAAACTAAATATAGTATGAAGACAAGAATCTATATATCATTACTGACAATCCTGCTGATAGTGCTGTCCTCCTGCACGCGCGAGAATACCTACACCCTCGTCTGGGAGGACAATTTCGATGCTGACACCATCAACACGGCGTACTGGAACCTCGAGGACAACGCACGTGGCGGCGGCAATGCGGAGATGCAGTACTACACCCCCCGCAACGCCACTATCGTGCGGCACCCTGTTACGGGTGAGTCCTGTCTCGTGCTCAACGCCAAACGTGAGGACTACCGCAACCGTCCTGCCACCTCGGTGCGCATGAACACGCAGGACAAAGTCACCGTCCAATATGGCAAAATCGAAGCCCGCATCGCTTTCCCCCACACTGCCAATGGTATCTGGCCGGCTTTCTGGATGCTGGGCAACGACCTTGCTACCGACCTCGGCAACAACGATGATGTGGACGCCTGCGCAGCCGAACTTGCCCGCCAAGGACGCTGTGTTTGGCCCCGCTGCGGAGAAATCGACATCGTCGAGATGGGGCACAAGAACGGCATCGAACAGGGTATCCAAGACCGCTATTTCAATGGCGCAGCCCACTGGGGCGAAGCCTTCAACAACGGCAAATACCCCAACAAAGCGGGTATGTGTGAGGCGCCGTACCCCGTGCAGGGCGGTTTCCATCTCTTTACGGTCATCTGGACGGCGGACACCCTTGCGATGTACCTCGACCAAGACCAATACCCCGATGTGGTTCCCTACTTCGCTCTCTCGCTCCGCAACAAGGACATCAACGAGCCCGGGCATTATTTCAACAAGCCCTTCTACCTTGTGCTGAACCTCGCTGTCGGCGGCTACTTCACGGGTTTGCCTACTACCCCTAAGTACCCCGAAATCGTTACGGCGGACGACCCCAACTTCCAACAGATTACCGCTCTCCCCGCCGACGGCACCCCTGTCAAGATGTACGTAGACTACATCCGTGTCTATCGTTACAATGAATAATGAACAATGTGTAAATTAGCAAATGCCACTTACAAATTTACACACTTACAAATTTACAAATTCAACTCAATGAAACTCTCCATCAAAGAGAAATTAGGCTACAGCCTTGGTGACACCGCCTCTCACTTCGTCTGGGACTTGGTCGGCTTCTGGCTGTTGATATTCTACACCGACATCTACGGACTCTCGCCCGCCATGGCTGGCGTCATCATGTTCGTCGGCAGTATCTGGGACGCCATCATGGACCCCGTCGTGGGCATTGTCTCCGACCGCACCAATTCGCGTTGGGGCAAGTTCCGTCCCTACCTACTGTTCGGCTCCGTGCCCTATGCTATCCTTGCCGTCATGGCGTTCTCCACACCCGATTTCGGCGACACGGGCAAGTTCGTCTATGCCCTCATCACGTGCCTCCTGCTGCGCACCGCCTATGCCTTTGTCAACCTGCCGTACTCCTCCCTCGGAGCGGTCATGACCAACGACTCCAACGAGCGTGCGGGGCTCAACACCTACCGTTTCATCGCCGCCTACATAGGGCAGTTCATCGTCACGGGTGCCGCGCTCTATCTCGTCAAGTGGCTCGGTGCATGGGGCAACGACGGCATCGTCAATCAGGCGCAGGGCTACCAATACACGGTGGCGCTATTCGGTATCCTGAGCATCGCCTTCTTCCTCATCGCCTTCGCGACTACCCGCGAGCGCGTCAGCACACCCAAAAAACAGGACAACAATGTCTTGCGCGACTTCAAGTACCTCTTTATGAACCGCGCATGGATAGTCCTCACCGTCGTGGGCATTGTCTCGTTCATCATGTTCGCCATGCAGAACGCCGCGATAGCCTACTACTTCAAGTACTACATCCACGACGCAGAGAACGTCCAACTCTTCAATATCCTCGGCACGGTGGCTCTCATCGTGGCACTCCCCCTCTCGAAACCCTTGGCGAAACGCTTTGGCAACAAGGCGGTGTACATCGGCTCCTCGGTCGTGTCGGGACTCTTCTTCGCACTCATTTACGTGGCGGGCGACAACCTGCCCCTCGTCTATACCTTCAATATATTGGCAAAGATGGCTTATGCCCCCGCCGTGCCGCTCCTCTGGACAATGCTTGCAGACGTGGCGGACTATGGCGAGTGGCGTTTCAACCGCCGCACGACGGGTCTCACCTTCTCTGCGTCCGTCTTGGCACAGAAACTTGGTTGGGCTATCGGGGCTGCCGCTGCGGGCTGGCTGCTGAGTGCCACGCACTTCGTGGCAAATGCCGATGTACAGTCCGACTCGGCAATGCTGGGTATCCGACTGTTGGTCAGCGTGATACCGGGCGTGCTCTATGCGTCCTGCGCCCTTGTCATGGCATTCTACAACCTCGACACGAAGACCATGACGCAAATGAAAGAGGAACTTTCGCAGCGTCACACATCCGAGTCGTAACCTCATCGGGTCAACATCGTGTTAAGTGTATGAGATTAGTATGAGATTAGTATGTGATTAGTATGAGATTAGTATGTGATTAACGAGTGGATAACGGGGGGATAGCGAGCAAATGCAGATGCTTTGCTGGGGGACGACGCGGCTCGCGTCGTCAAATACTAACATCAACAAACAAACCATATTAGCAATGAACACAACCAAAAATACGAGTGTAGCAGGACGCTACCTGACTATCAACGGTGAGAAGTACTACCTGATAGAGAACTACGACCAAATGCAGCCGTTCTTTATCAGTCTTGCCAGTGATACCGACCTCTGGATGTACATATCCTCCACGGGCGGTCTTACTTGTGGTCGTCGCAATCCCGAGCAAGTCCTTTTCCCGTATTACACCGACGACAAAGTTACCGAGAACTACGAGCACACCGGTGCCAAAACCCTCATCAGGATTGCATCTATGTCCGGTACTGCAACCTCCCCCTCTCTGAAGAGGGGGCTGGGGGAAGTCCTGTGGGAGCCTTTTTCTAATCGCTATATGGGATTGTATGCTGTCAAACGCAGCATTGCCAAATCCGTCACAGGCAACAAGTTGTTCTTTATCGAGCAGAACCTCGACCTCGGACTGACCTTCTCCTACGAGTGGACGGCAGCCGACCGTTTCGGTTGGGTACGCCGTGCGATGCTCCACAACGACACCGACCAACCCATAGAAATAGAGATGTTAGACGGCTTGCAGAACGTGATGCCGTCGGGCGTAGAGCAGAAGACGCAGAACGTATTCTCCAACCTTGTTGATGCCTACAAGAAAACCGAACAGGTGCCAAACACAGGTATGGTCTTGTTCCGTATGGAGGCTATCCTTGTCGATAGAGCCGAACCGAGCGAGTCCCTCCGTTGCAACAGCATCTATACACTGGGCTTGCAGAACGCCGGATACCTCACCTCCTCTCGTCAGTTGGATGCCTTCCGCAAAGGCGAACCCATAGCAGCCGAACCCGAGTCCAAAGGTGTGCGCGGGGCTATCTTTGCCCATACCGTGCAGACCCTCCCCGCAGGCGACTCCCGTACGTGGTACAACGTCTGCGATGTCATGCAGGATGCCGCACAGGTGCGCAGCAGTCTGCGTTTTATGCAGCAGCCGGACGCTACCGCACAGATAGCAAACGCCATCGCCCAAGCCACCGACACCCTTCGTGCTATCGTGGGGCAGAACGACGGTATCCAGCAGACAGCCGACGAAGCGGGTATGGCACGCCATTTCGCCAACACGCTTTTCAATACCATGCGCGGAGGCTTCTATTGCGACAACTATACGATTGATACACGGGCGTTTGCCAAACATATAGACATCTTCAATCACGCCCTCGCAGAGCAATACCGCGGCTTCCTCAGCGGGCTTCCCGAGAAACTGACGTACAACCGCCTTGAGGAACTCGTGCTTGCGCAACAGGATCATCAGTTGCATCGTCTCTTTATGGAGTACTTGCCGCTCACTTTCTCACGCCGACACGGAGACCCGAGCCGACCATGGAATATGTTTGATATTCGGGTCAACGACCGGAACGGCAAGCGTCTCATCTCCTATCAGGGCAACTGGCGCGACATCTTCCAAAACTGGGAAGCACTCTCGCTCTCCTATCCCGACTATGTCAACGGTATCATAGCCAAGTTCCTCAATGCCACCACTGCCGATGGCTACAACCCCTACAAAGTTACATCCGAGGGTATCGACTGGGAGGTCATCGAACCCGAGAACCCGTGGTCGAACATCGGCTATTGGGGCGACCACCAGATTATCTACCTTTGCCGTCTGCTCGAACTCAGTTTCGCACACGACCCCTCTGCCCTCCGCGAGATGTTGGGCAACCGGGAATTTGCCTTTGCCAATGTGCCGTATCGCTTCCGTTCTTACGATGAGATAGTGGCAAACCCCAAAGACTCTATCTACTTCGATACCGACCTGCACAAGCACATCTTCGCTCTCCTGCCCACCTACGGACAGGACGCACGCCTTGTGCTGGATATGAAGCACAACCAACCGCTTTTGGTTACATTCACAGAGAAGATACTTATCACTCTGCTTACCAAACTGAGCAACTTCATTCCCGAGGCGGGTATATGGATGAACACCCTCCGTCCCGAGTGGAACGATGCCAACAACGCCCTCGTCGGCTATGGCACCTCAATGGTAACGTTCTGTTATATACGCCGTTTCGTGGCGTTCTTGCAGCAACTGTACACAGGTGTGGACGCTTCGTATGCACTCTCCAAAGAGGTGGTCATCTTCTTGCGTGATATATTGAGTGCCTTTGCCGCACACGATGCGGAGTGTGCAGGCAAGTCCCTGTCATTCACCGACGAGACCCGCCGCACCTTTATCGACACCGTAGGCCGTGCCGGCGAGACCTATCGCAATGCCGTCTATGCCGGTCATTCCGGCGAAAAGGTAGAACTGTCGACAGACCTCCTTCTCCAATTCCTTACCAAAGTACAGACCTATATAGACGCCTCCATCGCCGTCAACAAACGCTCTGACGGACTCTACCACGCCTACAACTTGGTATCCTTTACGACATCCCCCTCTTTGAGGGGGCTTGGGGGAGTCTCTATTAGTTTTTTATACGAGATGCTCGAAGGACAGGTCGCAGTCCTCTCTGCGGGTGTTCTTTCTCCTGCCGAAGCGGCAGACCTGTTGGACGCAATGCGTCAGTCTGCCCTCTATCGTCCTGACCAGCGCAGTTATATGCTTTATCCGAACCGTCGCCGACCCTCGTTCTTGGAGAAGAACAATCTCCCCGCGGATGTGCTGACATTGCCCGTAGTACAACGTCTGTTGGCTGACCACGCTATGGACATCCTCATTCAGGACTGTGAGGGTGGGGTGCACTTCAACGCAGGTTTCAATAATGCGGATTTCCTTGCCCGTGCTATCGACGCTTCGCAGGAGACCGTCAGCGCAGAGGAACGCCGGCAACTGCTTGACCTATACGAACAGATGTTCAACCACCATGCTTTCACAGGCCGCTCGGGCACGTTCTACAAATACGAGGGCTTGGGGTGTATCTATTGGCACATGGTCAGCAAACTCCTTGTCGCTATCGGTGAGAATATACAGAACGCCCTTGACACTGACGCTGACGTAGCCGTTATCGACCGTCTCAAAGCCCACTATGCCGCTGTGCAAGAGGGTATCGGTGCCCACAAGTCCCCTGCCGAATACGGTTCCTTCCCCTTTGACGCCTATTCGCATACGCCCACAATGATGGGGTGCCAACAGCCGGGTATGACAGGACAAGTCAAAGAGGACATTATCTCTCGTTTCTTTGAACTTGGTCTGCATGTCATCAATGGCGAGATACATATCCAAACGGCAATGCTCCGCCCCGAAGAGTTCAAGGATGGCGAACTGCGTTTCACCTATTGCCAAACGCCTTTCGTCTATCGCCTTTCCGACCACGACGGTATCGATATAGAGATGACCAACGGCGAAACGGTGCATTGCGCATTGTGCATTACGCATTCTCTCGCCCGTCACATCTTCTCCCGCGACAACCAAATAAAACAAGTAATAGTCAATATAAACAAGTAAGATGAAATTATCCAATAAATTCCATTCTGTTCTCCCCCTCCTATGGATGGGGCTGGGAGGAGGTCTTCTGCTCTTATTATCCTCCTGCCAACCCCAAGACCCAACCGAGCAGCAAATCGACCGTCTCCTCTCGCAGATGACCCTTGATGAGAAGATAGGTCAGATGACCCAGGTCTGTGGTGGTTGGATATCCGATGACCTCGAGAATCAGGTGCGCAATGGCGCAGGCTCTATGCTCAACAGCGTGGGCGCAGAGGCTAACCACTACCAGCGTATTGCCGTTGAGGAGACGCGCCTCGGTATCCCTATGGTCTTTGCACGCGACATCATCCACGGCTTCCACACTATCTATCCTATCCCCCTCGGACAGGCGGCTACTTTCGACCCTGCCTTGGTGGAAGAGGCTGCCCGTCTCACTGCCGACGAGGCTATTCAGGCGGGACTCCGTTGGACATTCTCCCCTATGGTTGATGTCTCGCGCGACCCTCGCTGGGGACGTGTCGCCGAGGGCTATGGCGAGGATACCTATCTCGCCTCTGTCATGGGTGCTGCCTGTGTCCGCGGTTACCAGTATTCGGACAGCACAAGCGACCAAATCCGCCTCGCTGCCTGCGTCAAGCATTTCGCGGGTTATGCGGCTTCCGAGGGCGGACGCGATTACAACACCACGTGGATTCCCGAGGTGCAACTGCGTGAGACCTATCTCCCGCCTTTCAAGGCGGCTATCGATGCAGGTAGTGCTACTATCATGTGCTCCTTCAACGACATCAACGGCGTGCCTGCTTCGGCGAACCGCCACCTCAATGTGGACATCCTCCGCAACGAGTGGCACTACGATGGTATGCTCGTGTCCGACTGGGCTTCGTCAGCGAATATGATTGCCCACGGCAACTGTGCCGACCTCAAAGAAGCTACGCTCCTCAGTATCAATGCCCAAATGGAGATGGATATGGAGGGGCACGGCTATCCGTGGCACCTCAAAGAACTTGTCGAGAGCGGCAAGGTCAGCGAGGAGCAAATCAATGCCTGTGTACGCGACATTCTCCGACTCAAGTTCCGTCTCGGTTTGTTCGACAACCCCTATTGCGCGGTCGATACTCCCGCCTATTTCACCCCCGCAGCCCTCGCCGCTGCCCAACGTGCCGCCGAAGAATCCGCCGTCCTGCTCAAAAACAACGGCATTCTCCCTATTCAGACAGCAACTACGCAAAATACGAAAACAACGCAAACAACACAAAGGTACGCAAGCGCGCCCTGCGTGCTTGTCTGCGGTCCTCTCGCTAATTCTCAGCACGACCAGAACGGCACTTGGTGCTTCGACAAGGTTGATTCGATGACTGTTACTCCGCTGATGGCTTTCCGCGCATTGGCAAAAGAGGGAAAAGTCCGTCTCATCGAGCAGACCGGCAAGCACTGGTCGCGTGAGGTCAGTTCGGGCAACATAAAAGAGTTAGTCCAAAAGGCAAAGCAAGCCGATGTCATTCTTTATTTCGGCGGCGAGGAGAGTATCCTTTCCGGTGAAGCCCGCTGCCGTGCCCACCTCAACCTCCCTGGCGACCAGACCGAGCAACTCCGTGCCCTCAAAGCCACCGGCAAACCCCTCGTCCTCACCGTTATGGCAGGACGTCCGCTCTGTATCGGCGAGGAGGTCGCACTTGCAGACGCTGTCCTCTATGCTTTTCACGGCGGCACTATGCAAGGTCCCGCATTGGCAAACCTCCTCACGGGCGTAGTCGCTCCGTCGGGTCGCCTGCCGATGACCTTCCCGCAGTCTGTCGGGCAAATCCCGATGTACTATAATCATCGAAATACAGGGCGTCCCACCGACCACCCTGTTCTTATCGACCAAATACCCGTCGGTGCCCCCCAGTTCTCTCTCGGCGAGTCCAGTTACTGGCTTGAGTATGGTGTCGAACCGCTCTTTCCCTTCGGCTACGGACTCACCTACACTACCTTCGAGTACAGCACCCCTGTCCTCTCCGACACCGTTCTGTATATGGGCAAAGCGCAGTCCATTACCGCCACTTGCACCATCCGCAACACGGGCAACACCGATGCCGTTGCTGTGCCGCAACTCTATATCCGCGACCTCGTCGGCTCGCTCACACGCCCTGTGCGCGAACTCAAAGGCTTCGACCGCATCGCTATCCCCGCAGGTGAGAGCCGCGACATCTCTTTCACCCTCACCGAAGACGACCTCGCCTATTGGCATCTGGCAGAGAACATCACCCTCGGTGCCGATGGTGCCTACACCCGCTCCGCCGAACCGGGCGACTTCCTCCTCTGGATATCCCCCGACTCCTCCGAAGGCACACCTGTCAAATTTGCACTCCGGTAATGATAACGAATATGTTAAGATAATGCAAAACTATCGCCCTGCCACCCTCGCATCTTCCTCGTGTCAAACAGCAAGGGATACGCAAGGGATGAGCAAGGGATAGGCAACCGATACAGCAAGAATATAAACAAACAAATTTAATAATACGATGATGAAAAAAACTTTACTCAAATCGCTAATGCTCATAGTAGCATTATCTTGTACGGTGCTGGCTACAGCCAAAACGTACTGCCACGAAGAACTCAAAAATGGAGACAACGTCATTTACCTCTCCTGCGAGAAACTATCTGTCGGCAACTATCGCATGACCATTGAGGGCGAAAACTTGGCGGGCTTAGGGGGCACGTTCTTCAACCCGGGCGCGGTGGATATCCGTTCCACAATCACCACCAACACTGCCACCAAGATTGTCTGCACCATCGCGGCAGAGTCGGATCCTCAGTTCTATACACCTCTGTATGTTATGATGCCCGCTGAGATTAATTTCGGCGAGATAAAGGACATTGAGTGGGGTACTTGCGGCGATGCTCCCGTGGACACCAAGGCTCCCGTGATGGAGAGTGCAACCTTCGTCAGCGCAACCCACAATAATGCTGTCATTGCCGTTTCCGCTACGCCCGCGGACAGCATCGCCATGTATCAGGTGATGAACGCGGACACCAAGTTAGGCTCCTTCATTCCCCAAGACGGACAAATCACCGTCACAGGGCTGACCAATAGCACCCGATACACACTGCGTATATACGCGCTCAAAACCACGGGCTTGCTCTCCGAGAACTACAAAGAGGTCTCTTTCACTACCGAGAATCTCACCTATTGCGCTTTCCCCACAGGGCATCTCGGTGATGCTGACTTTGGCGACCCTGCAGGGCGTATCTTGCTGACGATTGCCAAGAAAAGCGACACCTCGGTCAGCGTCAGTGTCAAAGCCAATAGTGATGCTGTGATTGATTGGATTCACGTAGAGATTAATGGTGTAGCCAAAGAGGTCGGGACTAAGAACTCTGGTACTGCTGTTACCGGTGAACTTGTTTTCGACGGACTGAACAGTTTGGATTTCTCTTGCAATGTCTTTTGGCATACCACCGGTTTGGGTGACGGTCAGTGGGTGACGGACCCGTTTGATGTCAAGGCTTCGCAGTTGTGCTCCGAGACCACCACAACGGTTGATGTGGTAGCGAACTCTGCCGCCCGTACCCGCAAGATGGTTCTCAATGGGCAACTGGTAATCGTCCGCGACGGCATCTACTACAATGCCCTGGGCTCCCAACTTAAGTAAGAGCGTTGTTCTGCAAGAGCATATCATAATACAAACGACAAACGAACTAACTTATTAACCATAAAAATTAAGTCTTATGAAAAGATTATCTATTCGATTCTTTGCCATCGCAACCCTGTTGCTATGTGCATGGACTGCCTCCGCTGCAACCTATTGCGGTGAGGTGATTACGAGCACAAATGGTAAGCACACGGCTGCCATTACCTGTTCCTCATTAGGTGACAACCTCTACCAGTTTATTTTTGAATCGACTGATGCATTCAATAGTTACAATGCCGCAGGTTCAAACTTCTATATGAATGTGAATGGGGTAGGCGGTTATCATGTCTCTGAGCATCTGACCCAAGATGGAAACAAGTTGTCGGTAGAGATAGAATCCTCTGTGGTTCCGAATATATATGCCGGTGCTATCTTTGTAGTATATGCAGATGGAGAGGCTATGTTCAATATCCCTACCGATGCTGATTTTTTGCAAAAGTGTGCCGGTGGCGATGAGCGCAAGGCTTCTGACCTTACTCTTACTGCTCCCGAGAACACTACGTTGGCAGTGGAGACAGGTGATACCTACACCATCACCTACACCACTTCTTCCAAGGGTGCCGTAACGTATGAGTCGTCCAACGCTACCGTGGCTACCGTTTCCAATACGGGAGTTATCTCGGCATTGGCTACAGGCTCTACCACTATCACCGTTTCGCAAGAGGCGGATGATAACTATCGTGCAGGCAAGAAAACCTTCACCCTCCTCGTTAGTGCAAAAGCAGTGGCAAGCAACAAAGGCTTTGGTACATACCAAGGTACCGTTGACCTGTACGATTGGAACGGCGAATTCGCTGGGACGAATGCCTGTGGTAAAGCCAACTTGTACATTGCTACTCTCGGAGACAACCTTATCTTCAAGGCTTCGGTTGTAGATGGCGCGTTTGAGGCTGCTACCAACTATTTCTGCCAACTGCGTACATGGAACACCGAACTCACGGCAAAGGTAGAGCATTGGGCTGAAATCTGCAGCGAGGATTTGGTAACTCGTTCCATGGACACAAAGAAAGATGCCTTGTCCGGCTATGGTGAGGTTATCCCGATGACCTCCTATATGGTCGTAACGGGTTGTGGTGCCCGCACGATGCAGACGCTGATGTACAAACGTGATTATATCAACAATCCGACTGCTGATACCGAGGCTCCCGTCTTGGGTCAGGCTACGGTAACCAAACAAGAGGGTGCTACGCTGATTACCTTCCCCGCAGTAACCTCCGAGGAGGTCTTCTACCTCTTGAAGGACGAAGAGCACAGTGTGCAAATGCTTTCCTTTACCCCCTCTTTCACCATTGCTGACGACGGCTCGGGTATCGCCTACCAATTCAGTTGCTATGCCATCGACTTCAACGGAAATATGTCTGCTGCTCAGGTAGTTTCTGTTACTATGGACTTTGATGCTACTCAAAACTTGGCGTTGAATAAGCCATGCGAAGCAGGATTTGCTGCTGCAAACAGTGAAGCAGGCAAAGCCAATGATGGTAATATAGAGACCCGTTGGGCTTCGGGTGGAGGAAACAACCCCGACGATGCGTGGTGGTATGTGGATCTCGGCACGGTTTACAACCTGTCCAAACTCGAAATCGTATGGGAAGGTGCGTATGCCACCGACTATGTCATCATGGGCTCCGACACATACATTGACCCGACAAGCGAAACGGCTTGGGCTGCGGCTACCAATTTGGTGACCGCAACAGAGGCTCCTGCTGTGAAACCCACGGCAACCGCCTATACCGTAAGCGGGCATGCACGCTATCTGCGTTTCAAAGCCAATACGCTGCTCAACAACGATTGGGGAGCAAGTTTCTGGGAGTTCCGTGCGTATGCACTGGGTGTCTATGACCCGAATGCAGAGAAGGATACCGAGGCTCCTAAAATGGTTTCCGCTACCTTGAAATCATGCACATACAATGAGGCTGTTATCACCGTGGAGGCTACCGACAATGTGGGCGTTGCTCTCTATAAAGTGGAAGATACTGCCAAAGAATACAGTACAACAGCAGTGCCTGTAGAGGGGGCTATTACTGTTACAGGTTTGCAGGCGGAAACTACTTACACACTCAGTATTTCTGCTATGGACGCAGCAGGCAATACCTCTGCTCCGCTTGTAATGTCAGCATTCACTACGGCTGTTGACCCGACCATTCCTCACACGGCTGCACCACAACCTACGGACAACGCTGCAAACGTCTTGGCTTTCTATAGCGATGCTTACACTCCTGTTGTCAACCTGTGGGGCAAGAAACAATGGAATGGCGGCACATTGGCAGAGAACAATGTCGATGGTGACAACTACCTGTGGTACAGCGGTGCTTCATGGTGGGGCTGGGAGTTCGGTGTGAACGAAGGCTACAACAAGGCGGGTGTTTCTACCGGTGTGGATTGCTCGGCTATGGATTATCTCCACATTGATGTATGGGGAATAGAAGACGGCACAATCAAGGTCATTCCTATCTGGGGTGGTACGGATTTGACGGCAGAACCTGCTGTAGGTCTGCAAACCAACGACCAGTATGGTACTATCATTGAAGTCAAAGCCAACGAGTGGACATCATACAACATATCCCTGAAAGATGACTTCGCTCCGGAGGACAAAAAGCACGACTTCTCCACTATCTTCCAATTCAAGTTCGATGGGCTTACGACCTCTCTTGTAGCCATAGACAATGTCTATTTCTATAAGGCGGGCACCACCACGACTGTGGATGTAACTACCACTCCTGCCCATTCGCAGAAGATGGTAGAGAACGGTCAACTCATCATCATCCGTGACGGCATCCGCTACAATGCACAAGGCGTACAAATCCGTTAATCATTTGCTTCTCCACTGCCACGTGCAGTGGAGAAGTACTTCCTAATTATCAAATCAATAAACAAACAAAACAATGAAAAAATCATTTCTTTTTGCAGCCCTGTTGCTGAGCGTATCTACTGCTATGTCTGCGGCAGGTACAGAGTTATTTGACCCTGCCAAGGGAAGCATGGACAGCACCTACTTCGCTCCTAATTGGGTAAGGGAAACCAACAGCACCGCCACTTATGATGCTACTAAAGGTATTCTCTCTGTGGACCTTAAGAGTACGTTCCTTGGACAATGGCAGTCCCAAGTGAAACTCAAACACGGTATGACCTTCAAGGCAGACAAGACCTACAACGTATCCGTCAAGTTCCTTTCCAATAAGGAGTGCGGTGGCGTAACACTGAAGATAGATGACAATACGGGTATGGTATTTGAGAATCAGACTATCCATCTGAAAGCCAATGAAGTTTATACTTACACCAAAGAGAATGTGGTAGGTATTGCCGGCAACAACCAAATTATGGTCTTTGATTTCGGTTGGGCAGGTACAGGCACACAGATTACTATCAGTGACATCTCGGTTATCGAGAATGCTGCTCTTGAGGACGATACGGAAGCCCCGAAGGATGTGAAGGCTGTCGTAACGCCGAGTTATATCTCCGCCAACATTGCCGTTAGCGCAACCGACAACTCGGGTCTCGTTACCTACAGCGTAATGAACGGCGATGCAGTCGTTGCCACTGCCTCCGGTGTGTCGGGTGCCGAGGTTACCATTCCCGTTACGGGTCTTACCCCTTCCACGCAGTACAACTATACCGTAGTGGCTTCTGACGCTAAGGGTAACAAGGCGGAAGCAGTGGCTGCCACCATCAATACCCTTGCCCTTTCGGTGGCTCCTGCTCCCAAACACGCAGCCGACAAGGTGTTCTCGCTTTATTCTGACGCATACACAGCAGCAGCGTCTTGGATACTTGGTCAATGGGGACAATCCACAGCAGGTACCGATGGCTTGATTGCAGAGGGTGAGCACGCTTTCGTTTGCACAACGGCTACCTATATGGGGTGGGAAATCAACGGAAACCAACCGATAGATGTAACCGAGTATCCGTTCTTCTCTATGGACATCTACGTAGAGGCTGCCGCTACCATCAACTTTACACCTATTTGGGGTAAAGAAGTCCTCAAGAACTACAGTCTTAAGGCAGGGTGGAACACCATAGATATTGACCTTACCAAAGACTTTACGGGTATCAACCTTGCCAATATCTACCAACTCAAGTGGGCAGATATGCCTGCCACCTGTGTGATAGACAATGTCTATTTCTACAAGCAGGGTACGACTACCCTTGTGGAAACGGTGATTAAGCACCAAGTAACGAATAAGACAATCGAAGACGGACAACTCGTTATCATGCGTGACGGTGTGCGCTACAATGCACAAGGACAGATGTTGAAGTAAGAGATGAAGTACGGGGAACTTCCATAGTTCTCTTGATATAGAACAAGGACTGTGCGGGAAGCCGGACAGTCCTTGTAGTATGTAACACCCTTATGGGAGTGCTATAATTCTATGTGCTGTGCGGTGACGGGTTCGGACAGGAACAGAGAGGCTGAGTCAACGAACTTGTCAGCAGACTCTGTGGTCAGATAGGTGGCGTGTCCGCGGTAAGACGGGGTTGCGTCAGGTGTGGCAACGCGTTGTGCGATGTCCGTGTGACGGTGCAGATAGTCTTGCAGGCTGCGTGCGACAATTTCGCCTTGCGGCATAATGGTGATACCCATACCGGCGACAAAGGCTTCTATCTTGGGCAGGAGAAGCGGGTAGTGCGTACAGCCGAGGATGATGGTATCTATTTTGGGGTCTTGTGCCAGGAGTCGGGTGATGTACTTCTCGACAAAGTAGTCGGCTCCTGTGTGTGTGTGCTCTCCTGCTTCGATGAGCGGCACCCACATAGGGCACGCCTGTTGTGTGACGATGATATCGGGGTCTTGGTGTTTCAGTTCGAGCACGTAACTCTCGGACGATACCGTGCCTGGTGTGGCGAGGACTCCTATGTGTCCTGTGCGTGTGCGCCGTGGTGCGAGTTCCGCCGTCGGGCGTATGACTCCGAGTACGCGCAGTGTGTCCGGGTTGATGTCGTGCTGCTGGATAGTGCGTAGTGCCTTGGCACTGGCAGTGTTGCACGCCAAGATGATGAGACTGCACCCGTGTGCGGATAGGTACTGCACGGCTTGGAGGGTGTATTCGTATATGACTTGGAAGGAGCGCGTGCCGTAGGGTGCGCGTGCATTGTCGCCGAGGTACAGGTAGTCGTACCCGGGCAACAGGCGGCGGATTTCGCGAAGAATGGTGAGTCCGCCGTAACCGCTATCAAAGACGCCAATCATTTCGGCGGCAAAGGTAGTGTTTTTTTACGATAGGGCAAAGGCGGGTTAATGCCGTACAATGTGCAAGGTGCGGTGTGCGTTTTGTGATGTAGGGTTTATCCACTCGCTATCCACCCGTTATCCTCTCTTTAATCACATACTAATCACATACTAATCACATACTAATCACATACTAATGTCATACTAATAACATAGACTTGACTCGATGATGACACGAATAGAAATGTTGTTTTTGTGGTTGGGAAAAGTGAGAAGATATGGAATGTTGGTAAGAAAAAATGACAAAAAAGGTATAATTTTTATGGAAATGTCGTTTTTTTTTTGTACCTTTGTAGCGGGAAATAATGTTTCATCAAAAGAGTATGAGTATGAAAGAGCCGAATCGTATATTGTTTATCTCTCAGGAGATATACCCGTTTTTGGACCAGGAGACGCCTATCCGTGTGTTGAATCGTCAGTTGCCGGAGTTGTTTCAAGCCAATGGTTATGAGACGCGCACGTTCATGCCTAAGTTTGGTGAGATAAACGAGCGCAGGAACCAGTTGCACGAGGTGATACGTTTGTCGGGCATCAATCTGATTATCAATGAGTCTGACCATCCGTTGCTGATAAAGGTAGCCAGCATCCAGTCGGCGCGAATACAGATATACTTTATTGACAATGATGATTATTTTCACCGTCGTAAGGGGTATAAGGACGCCAATGGTGTGGAGTTCGGTGATAATGACGAGCGCAGTATATTCTTTGCGCGCGGGACGTTGGAGACGATGAAGAAGTTGCGTTGGACGCCTGATATAGTGGTGTGTTCGGGTTGGATGTCGGCGTTGGCACCATTGTATATCAAGAAGGCATACGCGGACACGCCGTTTTTCCACAATACGAAAGTAGTGCTGTTGTTAGACAATCAGGAGTACGCAACGCCCTTTGGCACAAAATTTGCGGAAAAACTGCTGATAGACGGCGTGAAGAAGAGTGATGTGCGTGGTATTGCGGGTTTGCCCGTAGGGTACGAAGATTTGATGCGTCTGGCGGTGGATTACTCGGATGCTGTGATTCCTGCGTCGGAGGATATCAATCAGCGTCTGCTGAACTATATTCAGAATAGCGGGAAGCAGATGATGCCATACGCAGGCGATAATCACGCAGAGTATTTGAAATTCTGTAACAGTCTGTTGGCAAAAGAATGAGAATAGGACAAAAGACAGGCATCCTGTTGCTGGCGTTGTGTGCGTTGTTGGCGGGGTGCAAGGATGATGTAGCGACTGCAGGCTCGTCGGCTCTGCAAGAGAAGGATGGTGTTCGCGTGAAGGCGGACACTTTTGCCGTGCAGTCGGCGTTGGGGTTGTGCGAGGCGTTGAGTTTGACGCCCGATTCTTTTCTGTTGGGCGAGTGCGACACCCGTTTCGGGACCATCAAGGCGGATATACTGACGCAGTTGGCATGTCCTGAGGGTTTTGAATATCCGTCGCAGGAGACGGCGGTGGTGGATTCGGTGTGCCTGTTTCTGTACTACAGCAGTTGGTATGGCGACGGTCGGGCTCCGATAGGCATTACGGCTTATGAGATGGACAGAAGCACGTTGGAGTACAATGACCGCTATCCGAGCGACACGGCATTGGCAGCGTTTTGCAGTTTGGAGGATTCGACCCGTATAGCGGCGGTGTCGCGTGTGGTGGTGGCTTCGGCACCAACAGACAGTGTGTATTCGTCGGCATTGGGCAAGTATGTGCCGTTTGTCCGTATGAAGTTGACCGATGCGTTTGCGGAACGGTTTTTCAGGATACGCAGTTTTGCATCGCAGGAGGAGTTTCAGGAGCAGTTTAAGGGGTTGTATATCACGACTGACTTCGGCGGCGGTACGGTGCTGTATGTGAGCGACATAACGATGGCGGTGTACTACCATTTTACGTATTCGCAGGGTGCTACGGGGCGTGATACGACGCTGACGGACGTGAAGGCGTTTTATGCCAATTCGGAGGTGAAACAGGTGAACCGCTACCTGTACCCCGACCGCGAAGAGGTGATGAACAGGCTGAAAACGGTGCAGGATACCAATTATATCGTGTCGCCTGCCAATATCTATACGCGGCTGACGGTGCGAATGGACAGCGTGCTCGGCAGGATAGAGGAACGGTTGGGCGATAGTCAGGATTACCGTGTGTATGTGAATCGTGCCAATCTGACAGTGGATGTGCTGTATGATGCGGATAAGAGTTCCGCTCGTCCGCGAGACAATTGGGATACGCCGGCTTCGTATATGCTGCTGGTGAAAGAGGAGTATATGGAGCGGTTCTTTGCGAAGAACGAACTGCCATCGGATACGGCGGCGATATTGGGTGCGTTGACAGCGACTACGGACAGTTTGGCGAATGTGTCGTACAGTTATTCTTATGACCTATCGACGCTGCTAACCAATCAGTTGCGTGCGGAAGAGCCTGTGGATGTGGTGTCGTTTGTATTGGTGCCTGTGGCGGTAACGACATCCGGTTCGTCATCATCCACTATATCGTCGGTTCGGCAATTGCAGACCATATCGGCGACGTGCATTCGCTCGGCAGACAACCCTATAGACCCGATGGATATAGAAACGGTATATTCGGCGTTTAATAAGGGGTGGTAATTTAGGAAATTAACAAAACTGATAATATGAATTTTATTGAAATCATTACGAAACTGTTCGGCAACAAGGCGCAGAAAGATATGCGCGCCATTGCGCCGTACGTGGAGAAGATAAAAGCCGCCTATACGGAGATTGACGCGCTCTCCAACGACGAGTTGCGTGCGCGCAGCGGGGCGTTGATGCAGCGTATCCAAGACCAAGTGGCGGACAAGAAAGCCCGTATCAAGGAGTTGAAAGCCGGCATAGAGAACCTCGAGATAGACCAACGCGAGAAGATTTACGACGAGGTGGACAAGTTGGAGAAGGATATCCAAGAGGACTACAACAAGACCCTCAATGACATCCTGCCCGAGGCGTTTGCCATCGTCAAGAGCACCGCACACCGCTTTGCCGAGAACGAGCAGATAACGGTGACCGCCACGCAGATGGACCGCGACCTTGCGGCAGACCCGCGTTTTGACTTTGTGGAGATTGACGGCGACAAGGCCATCTACCATAACCACTGGACAGCAGGCGGCAACGAAATCGTGTGGGATATGGTGCACTATGATGTGCAACTGATTGGTGGTGTGGTACTTCACCAAGGCAAGATAGCCGAGATGGCGACGGGTGAGGGTAAGACACTGGTGGCTACGCTGCCCGTGTTCCTCAACGCGCTCACGCACGAGGGTGTACATATCGTGACGGTGAACGACTACCTCGCCAAGCGTGACTCCGAGTGGATGGGACCGCTGTATATGTTCCACGGACTGACGGTGGATTGCATTGACAAGTACAAGCCCAACAGCGATGAGCGGCGTCGCGCGTATGCATGCGATATAACATTCGGTACCAACAACGAGTTCGGTTTCGACTACCTCCGCGACAATATGGCAACCAATCCTGCCGACCTCGTGCAGCGCGGGCACAACTACGCCATCGTGGACGAGGTGGACTCCGTGTTGATTGACGATGCCCGTACTCCGTTGATTATCAGCGGTCCGATACCCAAAGGCGAGGATCAGATGTACGACGAGTACAAGCACCGTGTGGAGTTGCTGGTACGCACCCAACAGACCCTGACCACCAAACTGCTGACGGAGGCGAAGGCTAAGATGGGCAGCACCGATGCCAAGGAGCGCGAAGCAGGCGAGTTGGCGTTGTTCCGCTCGTTCAAAGGTATGCCGAAAAACAAGGCACTCATCAAGTATTTGAGTGAGCCCGGCATCAAGGTGCGTTTGCAAAAGACGGAGGAGTTCTATATGCAGGACAACGAGCGCAATATGCACGTGGCAACCGACGAACTCTACTTCGTGATTGACGAGAAGAACAAGACTATCGAACTGACAGACAAGGGTATAGACACCCTGACAGGTAACACGGAAGACCCGCAGTTCTTCGTACTGCCCGATGTCGGCAGCGAGATAGCCGAGATAGAGAAGATGCCCATCTCCGCCGAGGAGAAACAGGCGAAGAAAGACGAGGTGCTGACCAACTACAGCATCAAGTCCGAGCGCGTACACACTGTACATCAGTTACTTAAGGCATACACCCTCTTCGAAAAGGACGTGGATTATATCATCGACGACAACCAAGTGAAGATTGTCGACGAGCAGACCGGTCGTGTGATGGAAGGGCGTCGCTGGTCGGACGGTTTGCATCAGGCGGTGGAGGAGAAAGAGAATGTGAAAGTGGAGGGTGCCACACAGACCTTTGCCACCATCACCCTGCA
>CAKVBV010000002.1 GCA_934725535.1 uncultured Bacteroidales bacterium
GTTCATTTTGCCCTTTTTGATGAGCGAAGATGATGCACACTTTGGGCACTGTTTTAGAGGTAATTTTTGCTCATTTTTATATTTTTTGCCTGCAAAGATATGAAAATCAGAACATTATGGCAATTTTAGGTACAAGAAATGTCTATTAGTCCTATATTTTTACATAATGGTTCCGTGTAAATTATCTGCCAAGGGAGGGAAATCCACTCGCTATCCTCTCGCTATCCTCTCGTAGAAAGATACAACTATCTTCCGTGGAGAATGTGCGGGATTTGAGGGATTCGACGGTAAAAATATATAAAAGGAAGGACTTTCCATGTGTTTTAGGAAAGCCTTTCCTCTGAAGATATGATTTCTGTTTTCGACCGAGAGGAACGTATCACACTGTCCGCTCTACGTTCCACGTGAAGGCGCGGACACCGACCTCCTTGTTGCGGAGGTCGAGTTTCTCGACGGACTCCAACAGCACGTCCACCTTGTCGTCGGGTACGATGGTGATGACGCAGGAGTTCATCTCCGGCCATGTGTGGGTGCCGCGGCGGGGTTCGCCATCGTGGGAGCCGCGCCCCTGCACCTGCTCGAACATAGTGAAACCACGTATTTCCAATACATCAAGCATATACTCCACACGCTCGGTGTTGGCTTGATTGAAAACTATCATTACTGCTTTCATATAATTACAACTATTATAATTATGAATTATGAATTATGAATTGCTACTATCGGCTGACATTTGACTAGTTATTGACGATGCGAGTTATTGACGACGCGAGCCGCGTCGTCCCCCAACATTGTCTCCCAGACCATTATGAGTTGACAGCGGCATTATCTTTCTTCACTTTGATGTCCATGAAGATGAAGTTCTCGCGAATCTTCTGCAAACTGTCCGGTTCGTCAAAACTGCCACCCTGACGTTTGGTTTTGATTATCTTGACAAGGAAATAGACTGCCAAAGCCAACAGCCCCATACCTGCTACGAGGAAGATAATACCCCAAACTGTCGAATGCATCATGAACATCACCATACTAACGAGAAGTAGGAGCAAGCCAAAGAACGTGGAAAGAATAAATGCTGCATGGCGCACCATGGCTCCGTAGAGCACGGGAACAACGTAGAGCGTCAGGAATGTGGAGACGGTGAGACCGCCTATAACGACGATACCCAGCGGTTGCCACATCTCGGCACCTTCACCGGAACTGACAGCCATAGGCACCATACCGAGGATAGTGGTGAAGGCAGTCATCAAGACAGGACGGATACGGCTGCGACCAGACATTTGGATTGCCTCATTGAGGTTATGCCCACGCTCGCGCATGAGGTTGGTGTAGTCCACCAGCACGATACCGTTCTTGACCACGATACCAACCAGCAACACCAGTCCCAAGGCACCAATCATATCCAACGACGTGTGCGTCATCCACAATGCCAGCACCACGCCGGAGAGGGCGAATGGTATGGTCATCATAATGACGAATGGTTTGGAAATAGACTCGAACTGACTTGCCATCACAACGAACACAAGGATGATAATCAGTGCTGCGAGCATAATCATATTGCCAAAGGTCTCCTGCTGGTCTTCGTAGTCGCCGGCGATACGGGCACTGTAGCCTGTAGGAATGTCGAGTTGCGGGAACACTTTCGCCTCAATCTGCTGTGCCAACTCACCCATAGAGGTGTTGTAGGGCGTGATTTTCACCGTTACGATACGCTGACGCGACTTGCGCTCGATGGTAGGCGGTGCCCAGTACTCGCCGATGGAGCATACTTCCGACAGTTTGACGGTGCTGCCCGTGGCGGTGGGAATAGAGAGGTCGAGGATGTCGGATATGGAGTTGCGGTCTTCCTCTTTGAGGCGCACCTTGATGTCGTACTCCGAGCCGTCCTCCTTGAGGTATCCGCACGCCATACCGTTCACGCGGTTGCGCAGGTAGGTGGAGATGGTTGCCGAGGTCAAGCCGAGACGCGAAGCCTTCTCTTTGTCCACGATAATCTTGATTTCGGGACGGTCGTCCTCACGCGAGATGTTGATGTCACGCGCACCGGGCAGTTCCTTGCATAGTTCCTTGGTCTGCTGTGCGAGTTGGTTGGTGAGGTCGAAGTCGTAGCCGTATATCTCCACATCGACGGTGGAACTGCTACCGCCGCCCATACCGCCGCTGACGGCAGCCTGATAGTCGGTGATTTCGGGATAGGTAGCCATCTCCTGACGCAGCACTTCGGCTATCTCCCATATAGAGCGGTCGCGCTGCCATTTCTTGTTGCAGCGGACGGTCATCGTTATCTTGTTGTTCATTGTGGAGGAGAACATCGCCGAGATGGTGGCGTCGTCGTTGCTGCCTGCCGAGGTGCTAATCAGTTCTATCTCAGGCACCAACTCCACGAAGCGCGTCTCCAGACGGCGGGCGGTCTTGAGGGTCTCCTCGATACGTGTACCGCGCTGCAGTTCCACGGTTACGGACAGACGCCCGTTATCCTGCTGCTGCATGAAGTCGGTTCCCACCTTGCCCAAGGCGAACGGCAGAAGCGACAGCACGAAGAACAGCACCAGTACGCCGACCGTTATCCACTTGTGGTGCAAGCACCAGCCGAGCGACTGGGCATAGAGGTGGTCCACCTTGTCGAGGAAGCGCACCACGGTACGGTCGTACCATGTCTTCTTTTCGCCCTCGTCCACGAGGTCGCCGTTCTCGTCCACATGCACCTTGCGCGGCTTCAGCAGGCGCGATGCGAGCATAGGCGTCAGCGTGATAGCCACCAGCGTGGAGGTACAGCAGACAATCGTCACAATCCAGCCCAGCGACTTGAACATGATACCCGCCATACCGGTCAGCATGGTCAGCGGCACGAACACAGCCACCAGCACGAGGGTTGTCGCGATGACGCTGACCCACACCTCGTTGGTCGCATAGATAGACGCTTCACGCGGGTTCTCGCCGCGCTCCACGTGACGGGTGATATTCTCCAACACCACAATCGCATCGTCCACCACCATACCAATCGCAATGGTCAGTGAGCAGAGCGAGATGATGTTCAGACTGGAGTCCGCCATCTTCAGGTAGATGAACGCCACAATCAGCGCAATAGGAATGGTCAGCGAGATGATGAGCGTCGCACGCCACTTGCCGAGGAAGAACAGCACCACCAGCACCACGAACAGCAGCGCGTACAGCACCGATTCCTCCAGCGAGTTGATGGAGTTCTGGATATTATCCGACGAGTCGTAGATCTGCTCTATCTTCACATCGGCAGGCAACTGCTTCTGTATCTTGGCGAGTTCTTTCTTCACATCGCGGCACACCTGCACGGTGTTCGCGCCCGTCTGCTTTGCCACAATCAGACGCACCGCCTCACGCCCGTTGGTCTTCTCGTCCAACGCCAGGTCTTTGATAGTATCGCGCACGGTAGCGATGTCGCGAATGAACACCTGCTGTCCTTGCGGGGTCATGGTCACCATCAGGTCGTTTATCTCGCTCGACTCCACGAACTCCGAGCGCACCTGCATCTGGTACTGCTCCTTCACCATCTTCACCGTACCCGAACTGAGGTTCAGGTTGTTGGCACTCACCACGTTACCCACCTGTTCGAGGGTCAGTCCGTAGGCGTCCAACTTCTGCTGGTCGATGTCCACATACACATAGCGGTCAGGCGAACCCGACAGCGATATGTTACCGATACCGTCGATGTGGTTCAGTTGCGGCACAATCTCGTCGTTCAGCAACTTGTCCAACCCCGCGTAGGTCTCGCTGGCGGTGAAGGAGTATTGGCAGATAGGCATGGACGACGACGAGAACTTGAACACCACGGGCGTGCCGCAGTTGTCGGGCAGGTTGTCCTTCACCATATCCACATACGAGCGGATGTCGTTCACTGCCTCATCGATGTCGCTACCCCATTCCATCTCCAGCGTTACCATCGAGATATTGTCTTTGGAGGTTGAGGTGATGTGTTTCAGGTGGTCAACGGAGTTCAGCGCGTTCTCCATCACCTTGGTCACGTTGGTCTCCATTTCCGAAGCGGACGCACCGGCGTAGGTGGTCATCACGGTCACGTACGGCGGGTCCATCTCGGGGAACTGGTCCACAGGCAACTGCCGGAAGCAGAACAAGCCTATGATTATCACGGCAACGAATATCAACGCTGTCGTTACCGGTTTGTTTATGGCTGTTTGATAAATTGACATAGTTAGTATTACCTATTAATTATTACCTATTACTTACTCAACAACGTTGAGTTTCACGCCGTCCACCAACTTGTGCTGCCCCACATAGACATACTCCACGCCGGCTTTTATCTCCGGAGCAAATATCTCGATGTCTTCGTCGAAGCGTTGTCCCAAGGTAACTGCCACACGCTTTGCGCGGCCGTTCTCGTTGATGAACACATAGCGGTCGTTGGCACCCACCAGTTTCTCCACCGACTGATACGGCACCACGATGGTTTCTTCCTTGCCCAAGCCGAGGGTGGTCGTCACGTACATACCCGGGCGCAACTTCTCTTTTGCGTTGGGTATCACCACTTTGCATTGGAACGTGTGCGAACTTGCGTCAATGGTCGGATACACCACCTCGATGGTTGCAGGGAACTCCTGGTCGGGATATATCTCGCTCTTCACCGTCAGTTTCATGCCCTCGTGTATCTTCGGGAAATAGGTCTCCGGAATGGCAATCAGGGCTTTCAGTTTGTTTATCTGGGTCAGCACCAAGATAGCCTGACCGCCGTACAACTCGCCGTCTTCGTAGTTCTTCGCCGATATGACGCCCGCAAACGGAGCCTTCACATAGGTGTTCTTCTCGAGGAACGCAAGGTTCTCCTTCAGCTGGTCGTACTGCACTTTCGTCTGGTCGTAGGTCTGTTGGCTCACCGACCCCGATGCGAGCAACGCCTCGGCACGGTCCAACTCGGTCTTGAGGTTGGTCAGTTGTATCTTCGAGGTGTTGTACTGGTTCTGGTCCATACGCACCAGCATATCGCCCACGTTGCGCTTGTCGCCTACCTCTACGTAGATATGCTCAATCTTACCCGTCACCGACGGTGCCACGTTCAGCGTCTGATAGCCTTGCAGGTTGGTCGATACATTGATAACGCGCTCTATCTCGCGGGGTTGCAAGGTCATGGTTTTCACCACCTCCACGCGCTCGCTCTCTGCGTTTTGGGTGTCTGCGGTCTTTTTGGAGCAGCCTGCCAACACGCTCAAGGCAGCCACTGCGAAAATCACTGTTCTCTTCATATATCTTTTTCGTTTTATTCTGTCGTTTATACTTTGTTAATCTCGTCTTTGCCGTGTCAAACAGCAAGGGATACGCAAGGGATGCGCAACCCCTGGGCTATGGATAGGCTACTTGTTGTTTAAGAATTTTTCAAGTTCCGCCTGCGCATTCACCAAGGTCAGCACAGCCTGCACGTAGGTGGACTGAGCGGTGATGAGGTCGTTGCTTGCGTTTACCAGTTCCAAGTTGCTCGTTGCGCCTTGGTTGAACTTATTGGTTGTCGATTGGAACACACGCTGAGTAACATCCATGTTCTCTTTCTCGGTGGTGTATGTCTCAAAGGAGTTCTGAAGGTTGAACCGGAGTTGCTGGTTCTGTATGCCGAGGTTGTCGGCGGTCTCGGCAAAGGTGTTGCGCGCCTCTTCCAACGCAATCTTTTTCTCTACCACACCCGCAGCACGCTTACCCGACGACCACAACGGCATCGACACCGACACCGCAAGAGTGTGGGGCGGATTCATCGAGAAGAATGGCGAACCATCCATACGACCTTGCTTGGTATAGTTGTATGCCAATGCCACAGTCGGACCATACGCCCAGCCTGCCATGTGAACGTTAGTCTTAGCCAACTCCACGTTCTTCTCCAACGTTTGGTAACTCAGGTTGCGTTGCGGGATAAAGTCTTCCCCGAGCAACTTCAATACTGCATCTGCCGACAGCATATCGTCCAACGAAGTAGTCAGTGCCAATTCCGTTTCCACGGGTACATCAAGCAGCACCTTCAGCGAGTTCAATGCCAACAGCGTGGAACGCTTATTCGAGTTGATATTGTTGCGAAGCGTATTCACACGCACTTTTATCTGGTCAGCCGTAGTCTGCTCCGCAGCACCCACGTCCACACTCCTTTGCGTCATTTCTGCCAATTGCTCCACGTTTTGCAACGATGAATCCAACAACGCCACCACGTCTTGCAATACCAGCACCGAGGCGTATGAGGTCTTCACGCTGGCACGCAGACTTACTTCCGATTGCTCCTTGTTTATCTTCTGCATATCGATGGCTATGTTGTTGAGCAACGCACCCACTATGGCTTGCCCGTTGATACCGATAGAAGCAGAGATACCCAACGAATTATCGGACATCTCAAAGCCGCTACCCATGCCGCCAAAACTTAGTTTATAATCATTGAATGCCGAATCTCGCAGGTTGTTATACTGCCAACTCAAATCTGCCTGCGGCAGCATGGCGGCAATGGTTTGCCAGCGTTGGGCGTAGGCTTCCTGCACGCCGAGGTCGGCATTGCGCAGACTGCGGTTGGACTCAATGGCATAGTCCTGCGCCTCTTCCAGACTCAGACTGAGAGTCTTCGGCACATTGCGTTGCGGGGCTTTCTTTGTGGCAGCCATCACATGGTCTTCTGCCATGGCACCGCTGCTTATCACAAGCGCGGCAACCATCAATGAAAGTAACTTCTTCATCTTGTACATTGATTTTCTTTTTCTTATATGTTGTCGGTTTAATGTATTTGTTTCCTTATTGTTTTGTCGTCTCGGCAGGTGTTGCCAACGCTTTGAGTGCCGTCAGCCCCTGTTCGGTCAGGATACCCTTTCCCAATATCTCCAGTCCCTGTCGTGCAATGGCTGCTATCTCTTCGCGCCGTTTGGGGTATTGCTGTATCTGCTCCATAACGAGATAGTGCGAATAGGCAAACAACTGTGCCGTCAGGTCGGCGTCTATATCTTTGCGGAAGACTCCCTCTGCCTGCCCTTTGCGCAGGAAGCGCATCAGGTTGCGGCACATCATACTGCATAGATGTTCTTTGTGGAGGTTGCAGAGGGCGGGGTAATACTTCTGCAGGTCGTACATAATGGGTGGCGGTTGTTCGAGGTCTTTCTCGTTTTTGCGTGCCATAGCCCCCCACTGGTGCAGGATTTGGATTACGCTTTTGCCTTCCACCTCACGGAGCATACGTTGTTCCATTTGCTGCTCATGTACGGCAAGCATATCCTTTACGAGTTGGTCTTTCGACTCAAAATATACGTAAAAGGTCTTCTTGCTCATGCCTAACTGTCGGCAGATGTCGTCGATACTCACCGACCGTATCCCCACAATCCGCATCTTCTCTATTGCCGCATTGAGTATCTCCTCCCGCACCGCATCCGACACATTCGCCCTGCCGGCATCGGTATTCTCTGCCATACCCACCTTGGTCGTATCGACATTCTCCGACACGTTAGCCTCTGTACTCCTATTTGTATATTGTTCGTCCATTATATGTATAGTTCGTGTATGGTTTCCCCATAGTTTGCTCATGGTTTACCCATAGTTTACTCATAGTTTATCCATACGTACTCCGTGCTATACAACAACTATGCCAAACAGCATACACTTGGAAACTTTTTGCATTTTTGCAGTTTCCGAGTAGCAAAATAGTATAATCCGTCCAAAAAATAGGTGAAATTTACATACCATCCACTCGCTATCCACCCGCTAATCACATACTAATCACATACTAATCACATACTAATCACATACTAATAGCATACTCTTAACCCGATGGGACATCGAGTTAAGAGTAGTAATAAGTAATGGTTAATAGTTAATATGCAATAAGGGGAACGGGAAGGGGATTATTACACCGACTCGTGGTAGTGGTAGTCGTTGTAGTCTTTGGATTTGGAGCGGTGGATACGCATATTGCGTTTGCGGAAAAGACGCGGGAAACGCTGTTGCAAAAGATGGCATTGGCGTTGCCACCAGCGTTTGAAACTGCTGTCCTCCATCTCGGTTTTCTCAAAGCCCGAGTAGTGGCGATGCCGCCACCAGAGTATGAGCAGCCAGCCGAAAATCATGCCTCCCAAGTGCGCGAAATGCGCCACATTGTCGCCCGGCAGCGGTGAGAAGCCCGCAAAAAGTTCGACCAAAGCATACAAAATAACAAGTACGCGCGCACGTATAGGCACGGGAATGAACAGGATGAACATACGCACATCGGGGAAGAGCCATGCGAAAGCAAACAGGATGCCGAAGACGGCTCCCGAGGCACCAATGGTGACGACGCGGTTGGCGAGTTGGCGGGCAACATCAAACTCGTAGGCACTGAGTGCGGGTTGGAGTTGGATAGCCCAGACCGCCTCCTGAATGAGTGCGGCACCCACACCCGTAACCAAGTAGTATATCAGGAAACGGCGGCTGCCCCACCGCTCCTCGATGGCGGGCGCGAACATGAGGACCGCGAACATATTGCAGAAGATGTGCGAGAAATTGGCGTGCATAAAGATGTATGTCAGCGGCTGCCACAGGCGGAACTGCGTGGCGGTGACATAGTGCAAGCCGAAGATTTGCGAGAAATTGATGCCGTAGCGAGCGAAGACAGTATCCGCAAACCAGCACAGGAACGTGATGATAAGCAGGTTGCGGGTAACGGGAGGTAGGTTACGCATATAGGGTTTGTTTAGTTGGTTTCCAAATGAATTATCGGGTACAAAAGTACGAAAAAAGCACAAGAGGTTGTACAAAAACCATGCAAGAGGTGAGGAAAATGACGGAAATGGCAGAAAAAACCGTATTTTTTTCGGTAAATGTTTGCGATATAAGAAAATAGTTGTAACTTTGCGCACAAATCGTCAGGTATATCGGGCGATGGAATCAAACGTTTAATTATTAAATCATAGTTTTTATGAATAAAGCTGAACTCGTGGCTGCTATTGCAGCTGAGGCACAAATGCCGAAAGCACAGGCTCAAAAGGCTCTGGACGCTACCATTAACGCTATTGCAGGCGCATTGAAGAAGGGTGAGAACGTACAAATGATTGGTTTCGGTACGTTTGCCGTTGTAGAGAAGGCTGCTCGCACCGGTATCAATCCTGCTACCAAACAGAAGATTGAGATTCCCGCAAAGAAGGCTGTTAAGTTCAAGGCAGGTGCCGGCTTGGCTCTCTAATTAGCAGAAAGTGTGCATATTAACGAGTTGCTCCGTGGGGGCAACTCGTTTTGTGTGAGAAGAAAAGGGGGAGTCAGGCTTGGCTCTTTGACGACGCGAGCCGATAAGGAGTTCTACTCAAGCCACAGGCTTTCGTATCGCTGCGGCACTCAGTGCGCATAGGCGCACCTGCCTTACGCTTCACGTCCCCCAGCACGGATTGCAAAAGAAGGAGATTGCCGAACCTTGTCGGGCAACCTTAATAAAAAAGAAAGGGGCGTACGTCAGATGCCCCGCTGAAAATTGACAACTATGCTGAATATAATACTGTGTGGCGCTCCCGGCAGCGGAAAGGGAACGCAGTCGGATTTGATAGTAAAGAAATACGGTTTGCAACACCTCTCCACGGGCGATGTGCTGCGCGCCGAAATCAAGTCGGGCAGCCCGCTGGGCAAAGAGATAGAGGAGTTGATATCAAAAGGGAACCTGGTGCCCGACCACAAGATGATTCACCTGATAGAGCATTATCTGGACTCGCTGCCTGCTGATTGCAAGGGTGTTATCTTCGACGGATTCCCCCGTACAGTGGAGCAGGCGGAGGCGTTGGAGTTGCTGTTGGAACGCAGGAAGATGAATGCCGTGATGCTCGACCTCTTCGTGGACGAAGACGAGATAATCAAGCGTCTGCTGAACCGCGGCAAGACCAGCGGTCGTGCCGATGACAACTACGAGACCATCAAGAAGCGGATTCAGATATTCCACGAGGTGACACAACCCGTGTGCGACTTCTATCTGCATCGCCATAACTACTTCTCTATCAACGGCAACCGCTCGATGGAGGATACGTTCAACCAGATTGACACCATTCTGCAATTGGTACAGAAATAATGCCGTCTTCCTCATTCATAGACTACGTCAAGATATACTGCCGCTCGGGCAAAGGCGGCGCGGGGTGTATGCACCTGCATCGCGCCAAGTACCTGCCGAAGGGTGGTCCCGACGGTGGTGACGGCGGACGCGGAGGGCATGTCATCCTGCGCGGCAACCGCAACCTGTGGACGCTGCTGCACCTCAAGTATCAGAAGCACATCATGGCTACTGACGGCGGCAAGGGGGGCGACTCGCGCTCGTTTGGCAAGAACGGCGAGGACAAAGTGGTAGAGGTGCCCTGCGGAACGGTGGTGTACGACGGCGAGACAGGCGAATATATCTGCGAGGTGAAGGAGCACGGGCAGGAGGTGATTCTGCTCAAGGGCGGTCGCGGCGGATTAGGCAATTGGCACTTCCGCACTGCCACCAACCAGGCTCCGCGCTATGCGCAGCCGGGCGAACCTGCACAGGAGCGCACCGTGGTGCTGCAACTCAAGGTGCTGGCAGATGTCGGATTGGTGGGCTTTCCGAATGCGGGCAAGTCCACGTTGCTGGCGACGGTCAGTGCTGCCAAACCCGAGATAGCCGACTATCCGTTTACGACGCTCACACCGCAGTTGGGCATCGTGTCGTACCGCGACAACCGGTCGTTTTGCATGGCGGACATACCCGGAATCATAGAGGGTGCCGCCGAAGGCAAAGGCTTGGGACTGAGATTCTTGCGTCATATCGAGCGCAATGCGGTGCTGCTGTTTATGGTGCCCGTGACGAGCGAGGACATCCGCCACGAATATGAGGTGCTGTTGTCCGAATTGGAGAAGTACAACCCGCAGTTGCTCACCAAGGCGCGTGTGCTGGCTATCTCGAAATGCGATGTGGCAGACCCCGAGTTGGACGTGCCTGCATTGGTGGAAGCCCTGCAAAACGAGTACGGCATCCCCGTGGTGGCTATCAGTTGCGTGCAGGGTATGGGCATGACCGAACTCAAGGATATCCTGTGGACGGAACTCAACAAAGAGCAGAATCAGGTGATTGAGATTTCGCACGCGCCGATTGATGTCAAAACGATTGACAAACAAGAAGATACAGATACAAACGACGAAGACGAGCCGCACACCATCTACCTCAACGAGGTGGACGAAGAGTGGGACTTGGACAAATACAGAGGCATCGGTTGGGACACCCAAGACTGACATACGACAGTTTCATCGCGTGGCGTGAGCAGCATATCTCACAAAAGAACCTTGTATTGCTGCTCAGTTTTTTTGTGGGGGCGTTGTCCTCATGCGCTGCGCAGTTGCTCAAACTGCTGATACATTGGATTCAGCGGTTTGTGGAGTTGCAGTTGGTGTCGCACCACCATTTCTGGTACTTCATCTGCCCGATGATAGGTATCACGCTGGCGGGGCTGTTCGTCAAATACGTGGTCAAAGACGACATCTCGCACGGTATCACCAAGATACTATACGCCATCTCGCAGCGCAAATCCATCATCAAAGCCCACAATATGTGGACATCCATCGTGGGTTCGGCACTTACTATCGGCTTCGGTGGTTCGGTGGGTGCCGAGGCACCTATCGTGCTCACAGGCTCGGCTATAGGCAGCAACCTCGCCAAACTCTTCCGTCTTGACCAGAAGACGATGATGCTGATGATTGGTTGCGGTGCGGCAGGTGCCATAGGCGGTATCTTCCAAGCCCCGATAGCGGGATTAGTCTTCACCCTCGAGGTGCTGATGATGGACCTCACCATGACCTCGGTGGCACCGTTGCTAATATCCTCAGTAACAGCCACTACCATATCCATGATGGCATCGGGGCAGACGGCGATTTTCCCCTTGCTGACCAGCGAACCGTTCTCTCTGGAGCGAATACCGCTGTACCTTGTCTTGGGCGTGATGTGCGGACTCGTATCCCTGTATTTCACGCGCGGCATGAACTACCTGGAACGCCTGTTCCGCCACAAGGTGCAGAAGACGTGGGCTAAGTTCCTCGTCGGCGGTCTGGTGCTGGGTCTGCTGGTCTTTCTCTTTCCGCCGCTCTATGGTGAAGGCTACGATGTCATCCGCCAGTTGCTCAACGGAGACTCGGTTTCCGCTATCGAAAACAGTCCTTTCGCCGCTTTAGGAACGGGTTCGTGGGTGCTGATAGGCTATTTCGCGCTTATCCTCCTGCTCAAAATCATCGCCTCCGTGGCTACCAACGGCGGCGGTGGTGTGGGCGGTATCTTTGCGCCTTCGCTGTTTATGGGTGCTGTTACGGGCTTTATCTGCGCACGCCTGTTCAACCTCATCGGCTTCGCCATACCGGAGTCCAACTTCGCCTTGGCGGGTATGTCGGGACTGATGTCGGGTGTCATGCACGCGCCTCTCACGGGCATCTTCCTTATTGCCGAACTCACGGGCGGTTATCACCTGTTTATGCCCCTTATGGTGGTATCGGTCATCTCCTACCTGACCATCAAGATGTTCGAGCCCCACAGCCTCTATGCCATGCGTCTCGCGCAGAAAGGCGAACTGCTCACCCACAACAAAGACCGCAGCGTCCTCACCCTGCTCAAGATGGACAATGTCCTTGAGACCGACCTCACCACGCTCTATCCCGAGATGACCCTCGGCGAACTCGTCAAGGTTATCGCCGAGAGCCACCGCAATATCTTCCCCGTCATCGACCATAACGGGCGTTTCCTTGGCATCCTGCTGCTTGACGAGGTGCGCAACATCATGTTCCAACCCCGTCTGTACAAACGTTTCACGGTGGGGCAACTGATGAACTCGCCGCAGGCGATTCTCACCCACGATATGCCTATGGAGAAGGTGATGGAGGTCTTCGAAGACACGGGTGCATGGAATCTGCCCGTCGTGGACGAACAAAAACGCTATTTGGGCTTTGTCTCCAAGTCCAAGATATTCAACTCCTACCGCCACGTCCTCGTGCATTTCTCCGAGGAGTAACTCACAGATGACAACTGCCCGACAACAAGTTGTCAGGCAGTCTCATTGCTTTGTCGGGAAACGGCGCGGCTCATGTCGTTATCCTCATTATTCACTCCATCGCCTGCAATTTGTCCTCCATCTGCAATAGTTCGTCGCGGAGGCGGGCGGCGGTGGTGAAGTCCAGTTCTTTGGCTGCGGCAAGCATGGCACGGCGTTGCTGCTCGGCTGCCTTTTGCAGTTGTTTCTTGGTGAATTGCTGCCACGGAGCAGTCTTCCAACTGTCGCGTATCTTGCTCTCCAACTGCTGTTTCTCCTGTTCTTCGTGGCGCATCATGGCAGTGAGCGGACTGGTCTCTATCGCCTTTTTGATGGCGGTAGGCGTGATATGGTGCTCCTCGTTGTACGCCATCTGCTTGGCACGGCGGCGGTTGGTCTCGTTAATAGTCATCTGCATCGACTGTGTGATTTTGTCGCCGTACATGATTACCTTGCCGTTCACGTTGCGGGCGGCACGTCCTGCCGTCTGCGTGAGTGAGCGGTGGTCACGTAGAAAGCCCTCTTTGTCGGCGTCAAGGATAGCGACAAGGCTCACCTCGGGCAGGTCGAGCCCCTCGCGAAGGAGGTTGACACCCACCAGCACATCGTACAGCCCTTTGCGGAGGTCTTCCATGATTTGAACGCGCTCCAACGTATCCACGTCCGAGTGGATATAAGCAGAGCGCACGCCGTATTTGCGCAGGTAATCGTCCAGTTCCTCCGCCATACGCTTGGTGAGCGTGGTGATAAGTATGCGCTCCTCCCGCTCCACGCGCACACGTATCTCCTCCATGAGGTCGTCCACCTGATGAAGGCTCGGACGCACTTCTATTTCGGGGTCGAGAAGACCGGTGGGACGTATGAGTTGGTCGATGACAATGCCGTTGGAACGCTCCAATTCGTACTCCGCAGGGGTGGCGGAGACATAGATAGTCTGACCTGTTTTGCGTTGGAACTCGTCGAAAGTGAGCGGTCGGTTGTCGCGGGCAGCGGGCAGACGGAAACCGAAATTCACAAGGTTGTCTTTGCGTGCCTTGTCACCACCGTACATAGCGTGTATCTGGGGCACCGTGACATGGCTCTCGTCAATCACGAGAAGCATGTCCTTCGGGAAGTAGTCCAGCAGGCAATAGGGCGGCGTACCCGGCTCACGCCCGTCGAAGTACCGGCTGTAGTTCTCCACGCCGGAGCAGTAGCCCAGTTCCTGAATCATCTCGATGTCGTAGTTCACACGCTCCTCAATGCGCTTGGCATAGAGCGGCTCGCCTATCTCTTGGAAATGCAGTACCTGATTGGCAAGGTCCAGTTTGATTTGCGCTATCGCCGCCGCCTGCTTGTCGGGGTTGGTGCAGAAGATAGTGGCAGGGTAGATATTGTAGGTGCCGAACTCCTCAATCGTCTCAAGGGTGACAGGGTCAAGGGTGGAGATACTGTCCACCTCGTTGCCGAAGAACTCGATACGCAACAGGTAGTCGGCATACGCCAGCGCGATGTCCACCGTGTCGCCCTTCACGCGGAAGCGTCCGCGGTTGAGGTCGATGTCGTTGCGCACATACTGTGCATTCACCAGTTGGCACAGCAGGTCATCCATACGAATCGTCTGCCCGCGCGTGACGGTGCTGCACGACTGACTGAAGTCCTGCGGGTTGCCGATGCCGTACAGACAACTGACCGACGAGATGACCACCACATCCTTCCGCCCGCTCAGCAGGGCGGCGATGGCACTCAGACGCAAACGGTCAATCTCCTCGTTGATACTGAGGTCCTTTTCGATATAGGTATCGGTGCTCGGGATATACGCCTCGGGCTGGTAGTAGTCGTAGTAGGACACGAAGTACTCCACCGCGTTGTGCGGGAAGAACTGCCGCATCTCGCTGTATAGTTGGGCAGCGAGTGTCTTGTTGTGGCTGAGGATGAGAGTCGGGCGGTTGATTTGGGCAATCACATTGGCAACGGTAAAGGTCTTACCCGACCCCGTCACACCAAGCAGCGTCTGCGCCTCCGCCCCCGCACGCACGCCGTCCACCAACTGGCGGATGGCTTCGGGTTGGTCACCCGTAGGCTGATATGGCGAAGTCAGTTGAAACATTCCCTAATCCTTTCTGAACAGAATACTGCTGTCGCCATAACTGAGGAAGCGGAAGTCGTGGGCAAGGGCGTAGTCGTAGATGGTGTGCCAATCGCCACCGACAAAGGCACTGACTAATAAGAGCAACGTGGATTTGGGCTGATGGAAGTTGGTAATCAGTTGGTTGACAACGTGAAAAGTATAGCCGGGCTCTATCATGATTTGGGTTTCGGCGTGCAGGGTGTCCTGTCCTGTACACTCCAGATAATCCACTATCGCCTGCAATGCATCGTGTGTAGAAAGGGTATGTTCCCTCGTATAGGGCACAAACTGCGGCACATGCAACTCACCTTCCCTTACATGCCATTCTTCATTCTTAATTCTTAATTCTTCATTCTCCCCTATCATTTCCCCGATGAAATAGAGACTCTCGAGGGTGCGCATGCTGGTGGTGCCGACGGCTACGATGTGTTCCAAGTGATTGATTATATCCGCAATAGCCTGCCGCGGTACTGCTATAATCTCTGTGTGCATGGTATGCTCGTTGGCATCAGCGGTCTTCACGGGCTGGAATGTGCCTGCGCCTACGTGCAGCGTGAGTTCGGTGGTCTGTATGCCGCGGGCACGGAGGTCGTCCAGTACCTCATCGGTGAAGTGCAGCCCCGCTGTGGGAGCCGCCACCGAACCTTTGATACGCGAATAGACGGTCTGGTAAGTCGTCTTGTCACTCTCTTCCGTCGGGCGGTTGAGATAGGGCGGAATAGGCAGTTCACCCACTGCGTCAAGGATTTCGGCAAAAGAAACAGACCCTGCGCTCCCGACTCCCCCTACCCCCCTCAAAGATGGGGAATTCGTATCGGGTGTGCTCCATGTGAATGTGACTTCATACGTGTTGCCTGTTTGTTCGCCGCGCTCCGCATTCAAAACGATAGTCTCCCCCGTTCCGCGAAGGGTGGTACTAAGGTGCAAAGCCCCTGATTTCCATTTCTTTGCGTTGCCAATCATGCACTTCCACGTGCAACCGGTGGTGCTTCCCAACGATAATTGGTAGTCATGCGGGCGCATGGGCTCCAGACAGAACACCTCTATACGCGCACCCTGTGCGGGTGCGTGCGGGTCAGAGGTTGTGGGGGCGTCCTTGTGAAACACCAACCGCGCCTGAATGACACGGGTGTTGTTGTACACCAACAGCGACCCCGCAGGGATATAGTCCCCCACGTGATAGAACACGTCTTCGGACACCTGTCCGTCCTTGTAAACCAGCAACTTGCTATGGTCACGTTGCGCCAACGGATACTTGGCAATCCGCTCGTCGGGCAACGGGTAGTTATAGTCGTCAATCAGTATCTGTTTCATCGTTTGTCTGTCTTGTGGGGACGCGGAGCCCTGTGGTCCCGTGCGAATGGCTTGCGGTCGTTGGGCTTGCGTGCAAACGGTTTCTTGTCGCCCTCATCCCGTCTGCCACGGGGTTTGAAATCGCGCTTGTTCCTGTCCTGTTTGAAGTCTTTGCGCTTGTTTTCTTTGTCGGCAAAGCGCGGCTTGGTGTCTTTCGGGTGGTCTTTCTTCCACTCCTTGTGCTCACCCTGAAAGAGTTCGTACTGGTTGAACAGGCACTCCAACTCGCCGTTCATCAGGCGTATCCGCTTGCTCGGCTTCAAACCGATGCACTTCAGCGCGTCCTCGTTGCTCGATATTATCCATGCGGTCGCCCCGCTGAACTGGTGTTTGAGGGCGGTACCTATGTCCTGATACAGGCGTAGCACGTCTTTGTCCTGCGCAAGGCGTTCTCCGTAGGGGGGATTCATCATCACCAGTGCCCCGTTGGTGTCGCGGTCGGCAAGGCGCAACTCCTCCACACGTATCTGCCGCACCTCGATGTCATGCTGCAGACTCGCCGACTGGATATTCTTGAGTGCTGTCTGTACGGCGTAATAACCTGCGTCAGAACCGTATATCTTGTGCGTGAATGGACGCTCACGACTATCATCGTTATAGATGTCTTCAAACAGGTCACGGTCGAAGTCCGCCCATTTCTCGAAGGCAAAGCCCTTGCGGTAGATACCCGGAGCAATGTTGCGGGCAATGAGGGCGGCCTCTATCAGCAGCGTGCCCGACCCGCACATGGGGTCGTAGAAATCGCCCTGACCATGCCAGCCCGCCAGCAGAAGCATGCCTGCTGCCAGTGCCTCATTGATAGGTGCTTCCGTATTGGCAACGCGGTAGCCGCGCTTGTGCAGGCTCTCACCCGAACTGTCCAGCGAGATGGTCACCGTCTCGCCGGCAATATGCACGTTCAGACTGAGGTCGGGGTCTGTGAGTTTCACGCTCGGACGCTTCTGTTCGCGCTCCATCCAGTAGTCGGCGATGGCGTCTTTCACGCGGTAGGTGACGTATTGCGAATGGCGGAATGTGTCCGAATACACGGTGGCATCAATGGCAAAACCCGTCTTGAGCGTCATATATTGGCTCCAATCTGTCTGCTTGGCGTGCTCATACACCGCGTCTGCATCTTTGGCGCGAAACGTAGCGATAGGCACCAACACGCGCGATGCCGTGCGCAGACACATGTTGGCGGTGTACAACAGCCGCTTGTCGCCCGTGAATGACACCGCACGCCGCTCTATCTGCACATTGTTGGCACCCAATTCCACCAACTCTCCTGCCAGCACCTCTTCAAGTCCCTTGAAGGTCTTGGCAAGCATTTGAAACTCTTGATTCATCCTTGTAGAAAATAACGTACAAAGGTACTGCTTTTTTCGTATGTGGACAAATAAAATACAACAGCAGTGATGAGGTTCATCCTGTCCTGACACGATTGTTATGACATCACCATTGACGGAAAACAATTTTTCTTCAATGCCGTTATCTCGAACTCACGTTATATTACACGTGAGTTCGAGATAACGACAGAAGGATACTTTGTCGGTCAACAACCGACAACAACTATTATTAAACAACATAGTAACCATAACAAATAATAAATATGAATTGGCATTATCGAGGTTCTTTTGAACGGACGGCTACGCCGTATTATCGCAAATTGGCCATAAATTCCATACTTAAAATAATATCGAACTGACGCTATACTTTGGGTCCCGTAAGTATATTTTTCTTTTATTCTATTGGCTGTTTATCATCGTCATATCTGTAGCAGAAACTCAAGAATACTACCATAAGATATGCAACCACAAGCATAGTCCATTGAAGCCACGTAGTCAAAACATTTGCTGATGACAGATATATCATTACAAACGAAACAACCCATGATAAGCAGAACAATGTTATGAATACCAGAAAACGAATACGCCATTCCATCGATTCTTTCACCCATATAACAGGAAGGATGATATATAGTGAGGTGAGCGAATAAGCGATTACGGCATAGTAGAATAATTTACCCACATCATTACTTAATACCAAATATGCATAGCAGATAAATGCTACTAATGATAGTGCGCTCTTGACATTAACGCCTTGTTGTGTCGATTTCATCCTTATCATATTTACATAGCCACCATTTCTATATTCTCAACCGCTTCCGCCCATAAGAAAGAGGCAAAGGCTCCCACTACACCGGAAAGAAGAACACCCACTCCAGTACTTGCAGCACCTGCACCTGCCAAAACATCCACGACATTGCATCTCAACGTTTTTAGATTTTCTGCTCTATCCTCATTCTGTGCTGTGCTATCATTTACGGTATAGAACTCTCCATTTTCATAATAATACTCTGTCCAATAGTCGTATGAGGCATCTGCTATGTAATAAAAACTTTGCACATAAGGCAGATACTCATCTGAATAATAAGCACCTGCCGTATTTCCCTCCAAGATTTCTATTTGTTCAATAAAATCTTCCCTTTGTCCATATTCAAAATCCAGATTATTGACAAGAGCGTGAAGTTCATCTCGAAATTCCTCCTCGCACTCATAGGTTGAAATGAGTTGATGCAAGGCACTTCTCACACCGTCATATTGTAAACACTGAACATAAAAAGAAAACATAGTATTCCACAATGATGATATTTCTTCATCGGAAAGAGAATTCCCCAACGACATACATTTCTCATCTACTAAGTTTATCCAAAAGGTAAATGCTTCATTAAAATCAAAATCTGATGTAGGAAATGCGTCCATCAACATCTGTAATGCCTCATTGTGTTCACTGCCGACATTGGAAATATCAGTATATACATCTGCACTGCCATTTACAAGCGCGATATCTGCAGCACAATTGTATGTACTTTCATCATCCTCTTTGAAAGAATTGAACGACGAACATGCTGCAAACGAGCATCCTAATAGTAATAGAACAAGAACTTTTTTCATAATGATTTTTATTTAGAGTTAAACTTATTATTAATTAGACATACGCCTTATTGTACGCTAAATTCTCCGCCGATGGCATCGTTATCACGAATGAGAATGATATAGAGCATATACTCGCCCTTCTGCCAACCCGAGACCGGAATGCGAATCATGTCATCTGCCATTACGTGCTCCATGGTGTTATACATAACTACACCCATAGCGTTAACAATGACTACTTGTATATCCCCCACATTCTCCATGGCGGTTACTACAACCTCATTCTCGGTCTGCTCCGCCTCAAAAGGCAGCAACTCGTTATTTGTGGATAATGGTCGTATGCCGGGTTCTATTATAAGCCATGGAATATCAATGGACGGTATGGGATATAGCGGTATCAATTCCCACAAAGATTGAGCATAGTTGGCACCTGCTATGCCAACTAACAAAAGAATCAACGAAATCACTTTTTTCTTCATACTTGTATATTTTTATGGTTTATAACTTGCATACCCGACTCTTTCTTTGTACTTTTGTCGCTGCAAAGGTAATTCCTTTTTCTATAACCGCCAAGAAATCGGGCTTACTATGACTTACTACCCCGCATAAATAACGAAACTGACATGTCTAACTCATTGATTATCAATATACTTTTTTTGCATTTTGGAGCAAAAAATACAAATTCTTACTACCCCCTTCACCGACTTGCACTTGTGTGTATAATTGCTTGTTTATCAGCCGCTTGTAGCAATCACCAGCAACCCGTTACCCCCGCTATTTTGGAGGCTGAAGGTCTCATCTGGGCGGATTCGGACAGCGCAAGACACGTTTTGGAGCAAATTTCGTATGATTCTTTGTCTCAAAACGAGCAAATGTATTGGCAATTATTGCACCAACATACTGCCATTCGATTAGGTTATCCTGTATCGCCCGACTCTATAATGAACCAAGTGGTAGGGTATTTTGCCACGCATAGCAACAAGAAGTATCTTGGTGAAGCCCTCTATGTACAAGGAGTGGAATACTATCTCCTGAATCAATATAACGATGCCATATTATGTCTCAAGCGGGCAGAAGACTATATCGCGGCATTGGATACCGCAGAACCATACATAGGAATGATTTACTATATGCAGGGGAGCGTAATGGATGAGGGGGAGAATCTGTACTACATTGCCAAAGATTGCTATATCAAAGCATTGCCTTACTTCCAACTATTGCCCGACCAAAGGCGGTTGGCGTGTTGCTATCGCGATATTGCACGCACATTGGACCATGCCCAAGACAGTACCGCTATTTTCTACTATGATACTGCTCTCCATATCGCGCAGACAAACAGGGACACGGCATTGTATATGGATATTCTCATGCAGCGGGTGTCCTTTGGTCAGCAATTCGATTCGGTACGTTTATACGAACTCTGCAAATTTGATATTGACTCCTTGCAACATACCAACTATGCATCGTATGTGGCAGAATATCTTATTGAGCGCAACCGCCTGTCAGAGGCTGCCGCTTATCTTGCTTTGGCATCCGAAGACACCGTCAAATCAGACGGGCGTGCAGAACGTTACCATTATCTGCATAGTTTGCTTGATGCCAAAATGGGACATACGGCAGATGCTTACGATGAGTTGCAGCAAGTCTATCTCAATCAGTCTGCACAGATAGCCGAAGATGCCAAGGTGCGGACATTCGCCATAGCGCGCCACTACGACCTTGAGCGCGAACAGGAGAAATCACTGCGTCTCACGATTCGGCAGCAGAAACTATGGATTGTGACAGGTAGTATCATTGCGGCACTGGTTATCATTATTCTCCTGTCTGCTTTTATCATCAAGATGCACCGCAACGAGGAACAGCAGATGCGCCAAAAACAAGGGATAATGCGCCTTAAGCACGAAGAAGAGCGGGCGCGCTTGGAGCAGGAGAATGAGCGGCAACGTCTTCGTGCAGAAATGGCACAAGCCAAAACTGCACAACTTCATGCCCAACTCAATACCACAAGCCAATTCCTCCACCGCATATTGGCAGAGCGTATCGAACTCGCAAAACATGTCAATCAAACCCAAAAGCCACACGACAAACCTGTCGCACCTGTGCTCCAAGCGTATGCCGACCGCTATTCGTTTGCCGACAATGCCAACTGGCAGGCCTTTCTGCAAGAGTTCAATCTAGCGTATGGCGATTTCATTCCCTATATCCACGAGCATTACCCCACACTATCCGAAAGTGATATACAGTACATTATCTTGGCTACACTCGGTTTCGACAACAGCGACATCGCTTTTGTCCTTGACCGTTCTACCCGAACTATCTGGAACCGTCGCAACACCATGTGCAAACGCCTCGGCGATGCCCGCCTGTCATTGGACAAGTGGATAACCCGCCTCCGCGACGACTACGTCTTCTACCGCTCCACTCGGGAAGAAACCTCTGAAACCATCGCAGAATCCGCCCCCACACAGGCTAATACAAAGGTCAATCCCTAAGAATCTGTGATTGCCATAAAATCCACTTCAGTTACCTTGTTATATTACGAATGACCAGTTTGCAAGAGCGGATAAGAGTGAGTACTCTGCTAAACATAGGGGAGTTATTGTTCTGGGGTAGTGGCGTTTAGTCCATGCAAATCAATACGGTATGTAATAGAGTCGGGAGCGGAGGTGCGTTGCAAGAACATAACATCAGCGGGAGTGCCTTAGTGTATGTTTGGTAGTGGTTGGCTATTATACCATCTAACTTTCTGTTAATCATTTATATATAAGAAATTTATCCGTTTTTTTCCGATATTCTAACGGCTACTTTGTCCGTTTTTTCCAAAAAAGACGGTGCAAAATTTGACGCACTGCTGTGGAGCAGTTGTTGCATATTGTTGACTTGAGAGAAGAGTAACAGAAACTACCAAATCGCGCCAATAAGTGACAGAAAGTAACAGAAAGTACCGGAAAGTACCGGAAACGCTCAATGCCCTCCGAAGATGTAGTACCTTTGCATCGTGATTCAAGGTGTTGAATCCGGTAGGCTGCAGACGTAAGCAGCCCGTGATCTTTGACGTACGAAATACTGCCCGAGAGGGTGGTCTGTCAGCATCGGCAGGTATAGCAAAAGAGACTGCCTGACTTCGCTCAATCAGGTAGTCTCTTACAATCTACGCTATGCACTCTTGTCGGGTGCATAACTTTTTATGCTGATTACAACCAGCGGACGTAGCAGAAGTCCATGCGGTGGGGGAGGAGCGGGTGCGTGGGGAACATACGCAAGCCGAACTTCATGCCTCCGGCATAGTCCAACTGATACATGGTCTCGAAGAAGAGATGAGACCCCTCGCTCTTGACAAGGTTGAGCGGCTCCACTTCGTAGAGTTTGTCGTTGTTGTGGGTGGAAGTACGAACAGCCACCAGTTCGATGCCGATACCCTTGTCGTTGAGGTTGTGTGTGTCAATCTCCACAGCCACCTTGCACTTGCTGCCGACATTGATAGCCGCGTCCGTCTCATTGAGTGTGGAGTGGACAACCTCTATCTCGTCCCAGTGCGCCACCATGTTCTCCTTCCATGCGGTAATCTCCTTCGCCTGCTTGTAGTTGTCGGCGCAGAGGAGTGCATGCCGCTTGGCCAGTTTGTTGTAGAAGCGTGCGAAATAGTCGTCCATCATGCGCTTGGTGGTGAAGTGAGGCGTGATTTTGGTGACGCTGTTCTTGATGGTCTGTATCCACTCGGGCGAGTAGCCGCGGGAGTTCTTGGCATAGTACATAGGAATGATTTCCTCCTCCAGCATCTGGTAGATGGTGGCAGCGTCCAACTGGTCCTGATGGGCTTGGTTCTCGTAGGTGCGCTTGTCGGTGAGAGCCCAGCCTGCTCCGGGTACATATCCCTCAAGCCACCAGCCATCCAAGACGGAGAAGTTGAGAACGCCGTTCATCTGTGCTTTCTCGCCACTGGTACCACTTGCCTCCAAGGGGCGTGTAGGCGTGTTGAGCCAGATGTCCACACCCGAGATGAGCCGCTTCGCCAGACGCATATCATAGTTCTCGAGGAAGATGATTTTCCCGAGGAACTGCGGCATACGGCTGATTTCGATGATACGTTTGATAAGCCCTTGTCCTGCACCGTCTGCGGGGTGTGCCTTGCCGGTGAAGAGGAACTGTACGGGACGGTCGGGATTGTTGACCAGTTTGTCAAGGCGTTCCAAGTCGGTGAATAGCAGATAGGCACGTTTGTAGGTGGCAAAGCGTCGTCCGAAGCCGATGATGAGGTTGTTGGGGTTCATCTCGTTGAGTGCGCGGACGATACGTGCGGGGTCGCCTTGGGTCTTCATCCAGTCCTCGCGGAACTGCTCTTTGATATAGTCAATGAGTTTCGTCTTGAGGTTCATGCGCGTGTTCCATATCGTCTCTTCGGGCAGATCGTTGTACGCTTTCCACATATCGGGGTTGGACTGGTCTGTGTACCAGTCTATGGGGAATGTCTTGAAGTACAGGGCTTTCCATTCGCTGGCTGCCCAAGTGGGCATGTGTACGCCGTTGGTGACATAGCCGACGTGTAACTCTTCGGGGAAGTAGCCCGGCCATACGGGGGCGAACATCTTGCGGCTGACTTCGCCGTGCAGTTTGCTGACACCGTTAGCCTCTTGGCAGGTGTTGAGGGCAAAGACGGACATGGAGAACTTCTCGGTGTTGTCGTCGGGGTTCTGGCGTCCCATACCGATAAGGTCGTGCCACTCGATGCCCAGGCGTGCGGGGAAGGAACTCATGTACTTGTAGAAGAGCCCCTCTTCGAAATAGTCGTGTCCGGCAGGCACGGGGGTATGGCAGGTGTAGAGTCCGCTGGCGCGTACCACTTCGAGAGCCTGTTGGAAAGTGAGGTGCTCGCCTTCGACGAGGTCGAGGAGGCGTTGCAAGCCCATAAAGGCAGCATGCCCTTCGTTGCAGTGGTAGATGTCCTTTTTGATGCCCAACTTGTTGAGGGCAATGATGCCACCCATGCCGAGGAGTATCTCCTGCTTGATGCGGTTCTCCCAGTCGCCTCCGTAGAGTTGGTGGGTGATTTGGCGGTCCCACTCGGAGTTCATCTCGTTGTCGGTGTCCAACAGATAGAGGTTGATACGCCCGACTGCCACCTTCCAGAGGTACGCCTTGACGGTACGGTCGGGGTAAGGTACCTCGATGACCATGGGTGTGCCGTCGGCGTTATATACCTGAGTAATAGGAAGATTGGAGAAGTTCTGCGCCTCGTAGTTGGCAATCTGCTGCCCCTCCGGCGAGAGGGTCTGGGTGAAATAGCCGTAGCGGTAGAGGAACCCGATGGCAGTCATGTCCACGTTGCAGTCGGAAGCCTCTTTGAGGTAGTCTCCGGCTAGGATACCGAGTCCGCCCGAGTAGATTTTGAGGATATGGGAGAGCCCGTATTCCATGGAGAAGTAGGCGATACTTGGTCGCGTGGTGTCCTTGGGGGCATCCATATAGTCGCGGAAATCGGAGTAGGTCTTGTCGAGTTGCGCCATGAACTGCTTGTCCTTGCTGAGTTCGACCATACGCTCGTAACTGATGATGTTCAGCAGTACGATAGGGTTGGATTTGGCGCGATGCCACGCGTCGTTGTCAATGTATCGGAAGATGTTTTTTGCGTCCGAGTTCCACACCCACCAGAGGTTGTAGGCAATCTCTTGGAGTTTGTTGAGGTTCGCAGGGAGGTTGGCATGTACCGTGACCTCCGTCCAATTGGGTTGATTGGTGTTGCTAACACGTATTACCATGTCTGAAATCTTTTTTGTATATGTAAAAACTATTTGTACCTATGCGGGCATTCCGCCCAAAAATCGCGCAAAGATAGTGAAAAAAGCGGAGATGGCAAAACGATTGTCTGCGAAAAGGTAGAATAAGTACTGCTAACGTTTTCGCAAACGGGGTTGGATACGATTGCAGAGCGGTTTGTAAGATTAAATACACGATGCGGAAAAGTTTTGATATGGTACTTATATCCTCACGATATTGTCGGCTTAATCACATACTAATATCATACTAATCACATACTAATCACATACTAATCTCATAGTCTTAACCCGATGATGAAAGGGTGAAAAAAGGATATGATTTGCGTATCTTGTTTATTTGTTGTAACTTTGCAAGCAGTATTGAATGTGATTTGAATCAAATATAACAACTCTAAAAAATAACATTATTATGAGAAAACTTTTCCTCTCATTGCTTGTGGTGTGCTTGGTTGCACCGCTTTGGGCGCAAGATACGCCTACAGAAACCTACAAGATGGACTTTACTGCCGGTCAGGGCGATTGGACGATTGACAACGTAACCCTTGATGGTCTGTCGTGGGTTTGGCAGCACAGCACGCATAATGGCAACAGTTATATGAAAGCAAGTGCATACGTCAGTGGTACTCCTCATGCTGCTGAATCGTGGCTTATCTCACCTACGATTGACTTGTCGGCGGCAGGGACGGTTACACTGTCGGTGCGTCATGCTATGAATTATGGTACAAACGGCATGTATGTCCGCATGACAGCAGACGGTAAGGATTGGAAGGATGTGTCGGTCAGCCCTACGCCATCGGGCAACTCGTGGACGTTTGTTACAAGCACGGCTGATGTGTCTGCTTTTGCGGGTGAGACGAAAGTGCAGATAGCGTTTGTCTATACCAGTACATCCGCTGCTGCCCCTCAGTGGGAGGTGCAATGGGTGTCTCTTACCACAACGGGAAAGCCAGTAGAGCAACCCTGCCGCTATGAGGGGCTTGAAGGGTATTCCTCGACCGAACTGTTGCAACGGCTTCATACGGCAATAGCGGAGCATACGACATTGTCTTATGACAATATCCGTGCAGACCGCGCAAAAGTGGATATATTGGACGATGGGACGATAGACGACATCTATGCAGGGTGCTCTTTCTATCCTTCGGACTATTGCCATAATGTTACAGATGTGCCAGACTGCTCCTGCTATAACCGCGAGCATAGTCTGCCCAAGTCATGGTGGGGCGGTTCGGAAAGCGAGCCGATGTACACTGACCTTCATCATGTGATTCCTACGGATTATAATGCCAACACGAAGCGTTCCGCATGGGTGTATGATGAGGTGAATAGTGCCACATGGACGAATGGTTTCGGTTCCAAACTCGGTACCAGCAAGACTTGGGGAGACAGAGAGACAGCCTTTGAGCCTGTGAACGAATACAAAGGGGACATTGCCCGCACCTATTTCTATATGCTTACCTGCTATTTGGACAAGAATTTCAAGCAGGGTGGAAAGGGTTATCGCTATTTTACTTACAATAATTCCACGGCAGGATTTACGACTACAGCACTCAACCTGTTGCTCAAGTGGCATCGTCAAGACCCTGTGTCGGAGCGTGAGATAGCCCGCAATGAGAAAGTGGCAAAGAAACAAGGCAACCGCAACCCGTTTGTGGACGATCCGAACTTGGCAGAATATATCTGGGGAACGATGAAAGGCAAAGGATATGAATGTAATGGTGAGGTGGAGAAGCCCGATAGTACTGTAGTGGAAGGCTCTATCACGTGTGCTGAGGCGCGGTCGTTGGCATTGGCTCTTGCCAATCAGGGTCAGAGTTCGGACGAATATATTGTGGTCGGCTATGTAACCTCGGCAGAGAGTTATGACAATAGTTACCATAGCCAGTCGTATTGGATGGCAGATGAGCAGAATGGAGGTCGTGTGTTCTATGCGTTCCAATGCAAGCACCCCGATGAGGTAGTGAAAGTGGGGTATAAAGTGGCTATTACGGGCAACTTATTGAATTACAACGGCACGCCTGAGATGAAGCGGGGGCAGACACGTATCCTGTCGCGCGACACAAACAGTGCGACGGAGTATATCAGTCTGAAGGATGAGTTCGATGCCGCCGACACCCGTATCTACACCATCACGGGAATGGACGTAACATCGCAACGCGACAATTTGCCTACAGGTATCTATATACTGAAGAGTCCGACTGCCACGAAGAAAGTGCTGGTGAAGTAAGGTAAGGGGACGATGCGGGTGTTCTGCCACATAAGACGATGTGAGCCGATAAGGAGTTTTACTCAGCCCACAGGGCTTCGGGTTGCTACCGTACCTCTGTATAACGACGCGAGCCGCGTCGTCTCCCGGACATTGCATAGCCATACGGCTTGCACCAAAACTTGCATAAATAGAAAAAATGTTGTAACTTTGCCGCCCATTTGCAAAAAGTAGCAGAATGCTATATACAGACATACGTTACGACCGAGAAGACCTCCGTGAGGCAGTGCGTGTACTGCGTGCAGGCGGCGTGATACTATACCCCACAGATACCGTGTGGGGTATTGGTTGCGATGCGACCAATGAGACGGCTGTGCAGCGGATTTTTGAGATAAAGCACAGGGTTGACAGCAAATCAATGTTGGTATTGCTTGACGGTGCGGGGAAGTTGCAGGGGTATGTAGAGCGTGTGCCTGAGACGGCGTGGCTGCTGTTAGAGGCTGCGGAAGGCGGGAAGCCCATGACCATCATCTATCCTAAGGGCAAGAATCTGGCACACAACCTGTTGGCAGAAGACGGCAGTGTGGGAATACGAATCACACAGGAGCCGTTTTCGAAGGCATTGTGCGAGCAACTGCATCGTCCGATAGTGTCCACATCGGCGAATATCAGCGGCGAACCTGCAGCGAGAGTGTTTGACGAGATTGCGCAGGAGATACGCAATGCAGTGGACTACGTATGTATGTATCGCCGCAACGACAAGACACCCCACCAGCCGTCGTCGATTGTGAAGATTGATGAGGCTGAACATATAACCATTATACGACAATAGCAATGCGTCTGCTCAACAGCCATAGGAAACAACAGCTGACCTACATCGCGGTGGACGCGGTGTCGGCACTGGTGATATGGTTGTGCTTCTTGCTCTTCCGTTGGATGGTGTACGACGGACGGTTGTTTGGCGTGGATACCATACTGATACCGGCATTCGACTTCTATCGTCCGCTGATACTTTATCCTCTTGGCTGTTTGGTGGTGTACTACCTGTCGGGCTATTACCTCCGTCCGATACGCAAGCGGTACAGCAAGGAGTTGGTAATGACACTTGTATCGTCGCTGATTATTGCTTTTGGAGCGTTCTTTTTGATTATCATTGACGACGCCGTAACAAACTACCACAGGTACCTGTGGTCATTGCTGGTGCTATTCGGGCTACAGTTTGTGGGGTGCTATCTGCCACGCTTGTTGGTAACATATCTGTCACGCAGACGTTATCCGGAATTGTATAAAACCTTCACTATTCATAGTGTGGAAGAGGTGGAGGTGTTCAAGCATCTGCATGCTCAGGCACCGCAAGACGAGGTGATAATTGACCTAAACGGCAATACCAAAGAAGAAGACATATACACCATTATCAATCGTGTTTATCCCTGCAATGTAGAGATTTCGGTAATGCCGCGACTCTATGATATGCTCACTGGGGCTGCCAGTATTCAAGATGTGGGCGATGTACCCTTGGTGCGAATCACGGAGCATAAGATGAGCGACTCGTCAATATGTATCAAGCGGGCTTGCGATATGTTCATTTCCATAGCGGCAATGGTGATACTGTCACCCGTATATGTGATTGTGGCATTGCTGGTCAAGTGTACTTCGAGAGGACCTGTGATATACAAGCAGGAGCGTATCGGACTCCATGGAGTGCCGTTTCAGATACTGAAGTTCCGCACTATGACCAACGATGCAGAGCAGGATGTGCCGTGCCTGAGTTTGGATGATGACCCGCGTATCACACGTGTGGGACGTGTGCTGCGCAAGTATCGTATTGACGAGTTGCCACAGATGTGGAACGTGTTGCGAGGTGATATGTCGATAGTGGGACCGCGTCCCGAGAGACGGTTCTTTATCAACCAAATAGAACAAGTAGCACCTTACTATTGCCTGATATACCGGATTCGTCCAGGGCTGACCAGTTGGGGACCTATCAAAGTGGGCTATACAGACACGCTTGACAAGATGGTGCAGCGTTTGAATTATGACATTGTCTATATGGAGAATATGTCGTTGCGACTTGACATCAAGATACTATTCTTCACAATAGGTGTGATTCTGGACGGAAAAGGAAAATAAAACACACAACCCCTATGATCTACGACGAAGCCATCAAACGATTGGAAGCCATTGTACAAGAACTTGAGGAAGCACAAGCCCTCAGTATGGATGCGTATCAAGCAAAGGCAAAAGAGGCGAAGGAATTGATAGCGTTCTGCCAAAAGCAACTGACCGACTGGGAAGAGCAGATGGACTCTGTTCTTCGCTGATTAGGTGCCCTGTATAGTCCATAGTCTTTATGAAATCACATGATTTTGCATATTCCGAATAGGTATACATCGCTGCTATGACAGACATTCGACAGATACATACAAGTGACGGTACATACGAGTTTGTGGAACGACTTTTTCTGTCAGCCTTTCCCGAAGATGAACGCAGAGACATTACCGCACAACGGTACAATACAGACAATAATCCATTGTTTCATTGTATGTTAGCCGAAGACAACGGGCAACCTGTCGGGTTCTTTACTTATTGGGATTTCAGACGCTTCTGTTATGGCGAACATTTTGCCACCGATACGACATACCGCAATCACGGCTATGGCAGCCAAATACTCTCTGCCATTTTGGAGCGTATTGCCAAGCCATTAGTGATAGAGGTTGAGATGCCTGATAATGAACTAAGTATGCGCCGTATAGGTTTCTACCAGCGCAATGGTATGCACCTATGGGAGGACTACAACTATATGCAGCCCGCCTACCGCCCAAATGGGAACACGCTGCCTATGTTGTTGATGTCCTCCGGCGGATTAGACTCTGAAAATGACTTTGCAGAGGTTGTATCTATTATTCATAGAGAAGTGTACGGGATTTGCGTATAGTCATACGGATTTGCGTATCTCACAATAAAACAGTACTTTTGTATTCTCAATACAAACACGACTATGGAACAGAAGGACTTATTGGCAATCAAGCAGCGGTTCGGGATTATCGGCAACAGTCCCCTGCTCAATCGCGACATTGAAGTAGCGGTACAAGTGGCTGTCACCGACCTCAGCGTACTCGTTACAGGTGAGAGTGGCGTCGGAAAGGAGCACTTCCCGCAAATCATTCACGCCTACTCCGCCCGCAAACACGGACCGTATTTCGCAGTCAACTGCGGTGCTATCCCTGAGGGGACTATTGACAGCGAACTCTTCGGGCATGAGAAAGGTGCCTTCACGGATGCCAAAGCCGAGCGCAAAGGCTACTTCGAGATAGCCAACGGCGGCACGCTCTTCCTCGACGAGGTGGGCGAACTGCCACTGCAAACCCAAGTGCGTCTCTTGCGTGTCCTTGAGACGGGCGAGTTTATCCGCATGGGGGCAAGTCAGGTGCAGAAGACCAACGTGCGCGTAGTCGCTGCCACCAACCTTGACATGAAACGCGCTATCAGCGAGGGGCGGTTCCGTGAAGACCTCTATTACCGTCTCAACACGGTCGAAATCAAGGTGCCTGCCCTCCGCGAGCGCAAAGATGACATTCCCCTACTCTTCCGCAAGTTCGTGGTGGACTTCAGCGACAAGTATCGTATGCCGCCCATCCGCCTGACCGATGAGGCGACGCAACTGCTCAAAAACTACTACTGGAACGGCAATATCCGCCAACTCAAGAACGTGGCAGAGCAGATAAGCATCATCGAGCACAGCCGTGAAATCACAGCAGACACGCTGCGTAAGTACCTGCCTGCCAATGAGATGCAGAGCGGGCTCACGCTCCTGCGTCCGCAGGCATCGGGCGACAACTTCATGAACGAGCGCGAGATACTATATAAGGTGCTGTTTGATATGAAGCGCGACATGACCGAGATGCGCCAGCAACTCAACGGGCTCCTCAACGGCACCCAGCAGCCTGCCCACCGCAACACGGATGTGGTGGTGTCGCACCCCGATTTCGAGCCCGTAGAGGAGGTACACGCAGAGACTCCCACGCGCATGGTTCACCAACCCGAAGAGGTACAAGTGGTTGCCGAGCAACCTGCCCAAGCCACCAAGCCCGTCACCATGGAGGACATTGAGCGCGAGAGTATCCGGCAGGCATTGGCACGCAACAATGACAGCCGCAAAGCCGCAGCAGCCGAACTGCACATCTCCGAGCGCACACTCTATCGCAAAATCAAAGAGTATAACCTATAGTACGCGCCATGCACAACCTGCTGAAAACAAGCATTTTACTCGCCTTCACAATAGCCCTGAACGGTTGCAGCATCAGTTATAAGTTCAACGGAGCCAGCATTGACTACTCGAAGACCCGCAGCATTTCCGTGGCGGACTTCCCCAACAATGCCGCCTTGGTCTATGCCCCGCTCAGCAACAACCTCAGCGATGCCATACGCGACATCTACCAGCGGCAGACACGCCTTGAGGTACTGCGACGCGGCGGAAACCTTGAGTTGGAGGGCGAAATAACGGGCTATGCCTTGACCCCGATGGCAGTGTCCGCGGATAGTTATGCCGCAGAAACCAAACTCACACTCACCGTGCGCGTGCGCTTCACCAACAACGTGGCACCCGAAGAGAGTTTCGAGAAGACATACTCTGCCTACCAGACCTTCGACTCATCACGTATGCTTGATGAAGTGCAGGACGAACTCTGCAACACCATGATTACCGAGATAGCGGAGAGTATTTATAACGACACGGTGGCAAAATGGTAAAATAATTTGCATAGTCCGAAAAAATATAGTACCTTTGCGGGCTAATTAACCAAAGATAAACTTAAAAACAAAAGATATTATGTACATTCTATTTACAATCCTGATTGTGATAGCAGCGATATTGCTGATTCTGCTTGTTCTCGTTCAGAACAGCAAAGGCGGCGGTTTGGCTGCAGGGTTCGCAAGTGGTAACCAAGTGATGGGTGCACCCAAGACGGCTGACTTCCTTGAGAAAGCAAGTTGGACATTGGCAGGTATCATCGTGGTACTCAGCATCTTAGCCGTAGGCGTTAAGAAAGGTCAGAAGGTTGTTGCCGATGACGAGAGTGCCATCACCGAGCAGGTGCAACAGGCTTACGATGCTGAGCAACAGGCTGCTGCAGTACCTGAGTTCAACGGCGACGAAGAGCAAGAACAAGAGTAACCGCACACTCACCACGAGCGACGGAGTAGTCCGCCCACGAGGCAGACAAGCATATACCACGGGTATAGCAACTCCAAGCAAATTGCAGTAAATAGAGAGACTTTCGGGTCTCTCTTTTTTATCATAGTGTATTCAATAGGAAACTTCACCACCAATATAGCAGGGCATAGCACCTGCAACACATTCGCCACTGCCACCACTGCCCCGCAACGGATAATGTCCTTATCCGTATAGTGCGGTGCCTTACCCGCCCAACGCATACGCTGCTTCCAAAAGGCACGCCACGTAGTCTCAGGGTGCACCACCGCCGTATATTCCTGTTTATCAGCCACTTCAACACGCAGCCCCCCGCGTTTGAACGCCTCCAACAGAAACATATCATCACCGCTGGGAATATCCAAATGCAAGTCTTCGTACGACTCCAACCAACGCTGCCGACGCACAATCACATTCGCACCGCTGCACATCACTGCCCTGCCCCGTCGGGCAGACTCTATGGTAAGTTGCTGAATGGCAGCATACTCCGCTATTTGCAATCGCTCTAAAAACGTCGGATTTGTATGCTTCGACTCCATGCGGAGCGGCAATATCAGCAAGTCAGCATCCGTTTCGGGCACGGCAACGGGCGGCACTATATCATCATCCTGCAACCATACGAACTCGGTATCTGCCGCCGAAATCAGTTTATGCAAGGCATACTTTTTGCCTTTGCCGTCATCATTGACTCCACGTCTCGGAACTATTGTCGTAATTTGCATAACTGACTGACAAACTGCGGATAAGACTTGCTCACACATTCCGTATCGTCCACCTCATATCCCGCCACCATCAGTGCCATTGCCATTCGGTGGTCGGCACACACACGGTGTTGCTTCACGGCTTCCAAGCGATTGCTTTCCTTCCATTGCAAACATGCAGTCCCTGTAGCATGCAACGCCACTCCCAACCGCTCGCATGTGAGTGCCACAGCCGGATACAGGTCGGGTATGTCGGTGAAATCCACATTGATAGCCCGCGGCAAAGTGAAATCGTCCGTGCATTTTGCAAGGTGGATAGTTTGAGGATAGTTATAGGATAGTACTCCCAACTGTTGAAATACCTTCACCACAGCCTTATCCCCCTGCAGTGAATCCATACTCAACCCACGCAATGTAATCTCACCCCCATACAATGCCACGTATTCGTACCAGAACGCCGCTGCACTCCAGTCACGTTCCACCTCAAAATCCTTTGCCCGCACCGCATACTCCTCCATTAGCCGTTGCGTCATATATATATAAGGTGACGTACTATCTGTATGCACCCATACTCCTATCATCATCAATGCCGACACAAACTGCGATGATTGTGGCTGCCACATCTCAACAACCTTATCCGCAACATCCAGTGCTTTTCCATGTATTCGCAAAGGCGGAAAGCCCTCTTTCTCAATATACTCCACCTCTGCCCCGAGCACACGCAAAGCCCCTACCAACTGCCCTATAGGACGTTGCCGCATACGTTCCACACCTGTCAGTATCACTTCACAGTCAATCAATTGCGCACAATACGCAGTCAGAAACCGCATTGCCGTCCCGCAGTTCTGCAAGTCCAACGTCAGCACCTCGCCCTGCCTGCGCGCGTTCAATGCCTGCAACGCGCCATGCAACAACCTTACATCATCGGGCATAGCAACGGAGACAGGCATCAACCCGTCTCCGTGTATAGCCTGAAGCATCAGCCAGCGATTGGCGATAGACTTCGATATGGGCAACTCAATCTCCATGAGATTGCTCAGCGCATATTAACTATTAATTATTACCTATTATTTAGTTAACGTCGGGCAACCACGAATAGTCGCGGGAATAGCGCAGATGTTGCTCCACATAACCCTCCGTGTAACTGAGCGTCACATTGGTGATATTGCCATCCTTGTCATATTCGGCAGTGTAAACGGGGTTCACAAAGCCTTTGTATGGAGCCAGATTGAGGTGTGCATAGCGGTCCAATATCTCGCGGTGCAGGTCTTGGTCCACCTTCACTGCGTAGGTCTCTACCATAGTTGCCGCAGCGGCATAGTCGCCCTCGGAGGTAATACGCTGAATCTCACGCAGCAACTCTCCATACAGACGGCGAACACCCTCATAGTCATTGATTTGCAAATAGTGTTTGCCGTCACGCTCCACGATAGCCACCTCGTTGTTCGTTGCGTGTTGGAGCACCCATTGTGCAATCAACTGACGGTTACGCATGTGCGCTTCCTCCACATTCTTACCCGGCTCAATACGAACCAACTGTGTCATCAGTCCGTTCATCATCTGCTGATAGTAGTAGCACTTGTAGGCATCGCCGTTAGGCAGCAGCCCAAGTTCCACCATCTTCGGGTCACCCATATAGTAGAGTCCGAATAGGTCGGCACGCGCCTCCTCAATGGTAGAAGCATGTTCCTTGAGCGCATCCTTGGTGATACCCGGCATCAGTTTGCCCGAACCGTGACCCACGCACTCATGCAAATCGGTATGCAGGTCACCGCACATAGCACCATACTGGTTATATTGCTCACGAATAGCATCGTCAATCATAAACTCCTCGTTGAAGCCATTGCCCTTAGCCGCCTCGTTGTAAGCATGCATGAGGTTGTCGATGGTCACCGACTTGGAACCATACTCCTTACGAATCCAGTTGGCATTGGGCAGGTTGATGCCGATAGGTGTAGCAGGATAGCAGTCACCGCCAAGAATAGCCGCCGTGATAACCTTCGCACTCACGCCCTTTACCTCTTCTTTCTTGTATTTCTTGTCAGTAGTGGAGTTGTCCTCAAACCATTGGGCATTGGCAGAGATAATAGACGTACGTTTGGTAGCCTCAATGTCTTTGAAGTTCACCATGGCTTCCCACGCACCCGTAATGCCCAGCGGGTCAGAGTACACCTCTGTGAAACCGTTCACGTAGTCCACCTGACTCTGCAAGTCTTTCACCCATGCGATGCAGTATTCGTTGAAGGTCTTCAGGTCACCGGTCTTGTTGAACGCTATCATCTTCTCAATGGCGAGTTTCTGCTCCTCAGTCTCAGCGTAGGGCAATGCCTTCTCCAGCCAGTAAACCACCTTGCTCAGTGCCTCACCGTACATACCGCCTACCTTATACACGCGCTCTTTCACTACGCCGTCTTCCTTCACCAACTTGCTGTTCAAGCCAATCCACAGCGGCTCGGGCGAGTTGTCTTTGTGCGCAGCGTAGTACGCTTCCGCCTCGGCTTGGGTCACACCCTCATAGTAGTTGCCTGCCGATGTCAGCACCAAATCTTGCCCTGCGGCTTGGTTGGTACGTTTAGCCATCACATTGGGGTCGAACATCACAGGGAGAATCTCCTCATCGTACTTCACACCCGCATCGGCACAAGCCTTGCGGAACCACTCATCAGTGAACTCCGGCAAGAACTTATCCTCTGAATAGTGGTGGTGAATACCATTCGAGAACCACACACGCTTCAGGTATTTCTCTAATAGTTTATAGTCCTCGCCGTTCTTATCGCCCTGATAGCCAGTATAGAGTGCCTCCAAAGCACGGCGGATACGCAGGTTGTAACGGCAGTTCTGGTCATAGAGGATGTCGCGTCCTTGCAGCGCAGCCTCACTCAGGTAGTACACCAGCGTCTTCTGTTGCAGACTCAGCGAGTCGAGATCGGGCACTTGATAGCGCAGGATTTCCAAGTCATAGAATTTGTCCACGTGGTAGTTAAATTCGGGTTGTTGTTGTTTCTTTCCGCAACCGCTCAACACCGCAAGGGCTGCGCACAGGATAATAAAGTTCCTTTTCATTGATTATTAGATTGTTAATTGGGTTAGTATCGTTCCAAAACCGTCTGCACCAATTCCTTGATACGCGGTTTGTAGTCCGTATTGGCAGCCTCCACTTTGCGCTGTGCAATCACGCAGCATACCGTCATTGCCTTGTGTCCCATAAGCAGACTCAGACCGGCAATCGCACTACCCTCCATCTCATAATTGGTGATACGTTGCCCCTCGTAGCGGAAGTCCGTAATGCGCTCGTTGATGTCCGGCACCGCGATATTGCAGCGCAACACACGTCCTTGCGGGCCATAGAAACCGTTGGCGGCAATCGTGCAACCCCGCATCATATCGTCTTTTGCAATGCGGTCCACCAACTCCGTATTGGCAGCCACCACGTATGGGCGTGCAGCCTTCTCGGGATAGTGAATATAGTCCACCAACGCTTTCTCGAAGCCCAAATCGGCAATGCGGTCACGCCCCTCGTAGAACGCCAGCACACCGTCGAAACCAATCGACTTCTGGCTCACCAGAAATGTGCCCAACGGAATATCCTCTTGCATACCACCGCACGTACCGACGCGGATAATCTCCAACTGACGATGCTGCGCTTTCTCGGTGCGCGTCTCGAAATCAATGTTCGCCAGCGCATCTATCTCGTTCAGCACAATATCGCAGTTGTCGGTACCGATACCCGTTGAGATACACGAGATACGCTTGCCTTTGTACTTGCCTGTAATCGTATGAAACTCACGACTTTGCACATCGCACTCTATGCTGCCCTCGTCAAAGAACGAAGCCACCATGTTCACCCTGTCTTGGTCACCGACCAAGATGATTTTATCAGCCAAAAACTCAGGACGGAGGTGCAGGTGGAATGCACTGCCGTCATCATTGATAATCAATTGGCTTGCAGGGAAATACCTTTTCATGCTTGTCCTCCTCCGAATGACATTGGGATGGTGCTGCCGGGGGCAGGTGTCCCGTTCAACTTAATGGTGCCGAATTGTTTCTCGTATTTGCTTACATTCTCTTGCAGTGCGAACAGCAACTTCTTTGCATTCTCGGGGGTCATTACCACGCGCGACTGCACATTGGCCTCTTTCTGACCGGGCATCATGCACACAAAATCCACTACGAACTCCGACGGCGAGTGCGCAATAATCGCCAAGTTCACATACTTGCCGTTTGCCATCTCGGGAGTGAGGTTGATGTTAATCTTTTGCTCTTCCATAATCTTTTGCTAATTAAGTATTTAGAATTAATGTTACGTCCTACCAATATAATACTCTGCGCTTGTACAGCGGCTGCGTTGCCAATATATATAAGGTCAGCAACGGCAGCAGCACATCCCATACCACTATCTCTATCCCCTGAAAACGCATCCCCAATCGCCTTGCGCCCACGTTCATCACAACCATCTGCGCCACCACGCGCAACAGCCACAACCCGTAGGCTATGCAGCATGCCAACCCGCCACCGCACACAAACACCGCTATCAACAATCCGTACAACAGTCCGCGACTCATCGGCTCCATCACCAACCGCCACTTGCTGCCCATCCTGTAGTTCGGCGACACCGACAGATGTCTGCGCTTCTGGTGTATCCATTCCTGCCACGTATGTTTCGGCACCGACCATGTCAGACTCGCGCGCGAACAAACAATACTTGTATTGTACCTTGTGGCTATCTTGTTCACAAACAGGTCATCATCGCCTGCCCGCTCCGCCAGCAGACCGCGAAAACCGCTATGCTCAAAGAATGTCGAACGCCTGTATGCCAAGTTCCGTCCCACACCCATATACGGATGTCCCGCGGCTGCCATACCCAAATACTGCATACCGTTGAATAAGGTATCGTAGTTCAACAGGCTGTTCAGCAACGTATCTTCCTCAAAATAAGCACCATACCCCAACACGATCTCCGTCTCATGTCCTTTCCGCGGCGCAAAACCCTTCACCATCTCCCGTATCCATTGCCTCGATTCAGGGCGGCAGTCCGCGTCCGTCAGCAGCAGATAATCATAATGCGCCGCCTTGGCACCAATGGTCAACGCCAACTTCTTGGTACTAATCACGTGCGCACCGCGAGGTACAAAAGTGACATATAAGTTACTGCTAACCATTGCATAACGTTCCAACACCTCCTGTGTCTTATCCTCACTCCCGTCATTCACCACTATCACCTCAAACTTCGGATAGTCCTGTGCCAACAGTGTCTGCAAATAGTCCTGCAGATTCTCCTCTTCATTCTTCGCGCACACAATCACACTCACCCCCGGACATTCCTCTGTCTGCTCCGTTTCATCGTGCTTATGATGCCGTTGCCAGCGACTCACCCCGCACAAATAGCGCAGACAGAAATACAATTGGTAGCCTGACACAACTGCCAATGCTCCCAACAGGCAATAATCCACAAGGGAGAATGTCATTTCAGAACCTTACTCAAGTATTTCAGATTCAATCCTTTCAGTTGCTCTTCCGCCATCTTGCTCACCACTTTTGCGCCTTCCTCATTGAGCAGATATTCGCCCTTCGGAGAATGGTGTACATCCAAATCCGCATAGTATCCCATAGCGCCTTCCTCCCCTATTTCCGTCAGCCATGCTCGCGTCACCGCTTCCATATCCACCAAGGGAAGTTGCTTCTGCGCTGCCAAGCGGCGGATAGCCTGCGGATAAGCGCCCAACCTGTCTATCAACTTCCCGTCCATGTAAAACGGTTCCGCTAACGGAGTGCACAATATGACGCGCATCTTCTTCTCCTCAGCCGCTGTAATCACTACCGACAAACGCTGGATAAACGCATCCACGGGACTGTATTGCATATATATCGTCTCATGCAGGTCATTCTGTCCGAACTGTATCAACAATATATCCTTCTTCCCAAACGGCATCAGCAGCGAATCCAACACGCCGGGCTCTGCAGTCACTTTGCGCACACTCATACCCGTCTGAGCCATATTCACCACCTCCATATCCGGCAAGTACACAGGGAACAACTGCCCCCAACCGCGCACATTCGACTCCACAGCCGCATCAGCCATCGTACCGTCACCCAACATCACCAACGCCGGCTGCTTACCTGCAGCCCATACACCTTGCCACATCAATGCCGCCATAGCCAGCAAAACAACACACCTCTTCATATTCTTTCTTTTTTATAGTTATCCTATTTAATTAGACCGCAAAGTTACAAAAAAAACGCAACAACTACAAATATTATGCTCTTTTTCTGCTTTATGCCTACAATCTTTTGCCGCAAGTTGCACAATTTCAAGTCCTGTTTGATAAAACATACAGCGCATATTATGCCGCAATGGGCTTTGCAGTTTTGTTCAACATAGATTACCCGCTTAGTTATATCAGACCCGCGTTATTCCTATCGGCAACAACATCCTTCTACAAATCAAATGGCGCAAATCATTATATCTTTTCCATAAAATTCACTTTTTCAACAGGATAATTTTGCCGTATCGAAAAAAAGAAGTACCTTTGCACGCTTTTTCGGTTACAAACGCAGTATAATCTTTACTTATGCGGATTGCCGTGCGTTTCCTAACTGAAAAATAATATAGTACGATAATTATAAACTCGCCCACTATGACGGGGCATAAAGCAATAAGGCAATGAAAAGAACGTTTCAACCATCGCAACGCAAAAGACGTAACAAACATGGGTTCCTGCAGAGAATGGCTACCGCCAATGGTCGCCGTGTACTCGCCGCTCGTCGCGCCAAAGGACGCAAGAAACTGACCGTAGCAGACGAAGGACGTCATAAGTATTAATCCGCACGATTGACCGGTTGGTTGGAGGGCTACTCCAACGCGAACGCTGCAGGGAAAAGAGTAGAGACTCCTTTCCCTTGTTTGCAATAGAAATCAATGAACAATAAAACCTGACAATGGAATCAACACGATTAGAAAAAATTGAACGCCTCATCCAAAAAGACCTGAGCGACATATTTCTGCGCTATGCACGCGCATTGCGCGGCACGCTCATCTCTGTCAGTGAGGTGCGTATATCGCCCGACCTGAGCATTGCACACGTCTATCTTAGCATTTTTCCGCAAGACAAGGAAACCGCTACAATGGCGCAAATCAAGCAAGACACCGGCAAAATCCGCGGAGAAATGGGCAATATGGAACGTCATCAACTCCGCATTATCCCCGAACTGCACTTTCATCTTGACGAAACCATCGACAAGATGGAGCGGATTGACCAACTCCTGAAAGGAAACGCTTAGTCCATCACGCTATTGTCCCGAATAGAGCATATCATAGCGTGGCGCTACCTCTTCTCCAAGAAGGGGCACAATGCCATCAATATCGTCTCCGGTGTGAGCGCTGCGGCTGTCGGAGTGGTAACTGCCGCTATGGTGTGTGTCATGAGCGTGATGAACGGATTCGGAAGTATGGTCGAACAACTCTTCTCGCAGTTCGACCCCGACATACGCATAGAGGCTGCCACCGGCAAGTCTTTCCTGCTTGACCCTCAAACACTGAAACATATCAGCGACTTACCATCGGTGGCAATGCTCAGCCAAACTATCGAAGAGACGGCTCTTGTGTATTTCGATGACAAGCAAATGCCTGTGCAGTTGCGAGGGGTGGACACCGCCTTTTCTGCACTGACACACATCGACCAAATCATCACAGACGGCAAGTTCCAAGTCTATGACGGTGCTTTCGAGCGTGCCGTATTGGGACAAGGATTGGCGTGGCAGTTGGGTATCGGCGCGCATTTTGTGCAGGCTATCCATATCTATGTGCCCAAACGCACCGGCACGGTCAATATGCTTCGACCCGACCTTAGTTTCAACCACGAGACGTGCTTCATAGCCGGCACTTTCGCCGTGCAGCAAACCAAGTACGATGATGCGCTTATGTTGGTTTCCATCGATATGGCTCGTCGGCTGCTGGATTATGATGACAACCAAGTATCGGCATTGTTGGTGCAAACCAAGCAGGGAGTCAGTACACGACAAGCCAAAAGAGAACTGCAGTCCGTCTTGGGCGACAACTATCGTATCCTCGACCGCTACCAACAGCAGGAAGACTTCTTCCGTATCCTTCGCATCGAGAAACTGCTTACAGCACTGCTTTTGGCTTTCATCTTGCTCATTGCCACGTTTAATATCATTAGTGCATTATCTATGCTCATCATCGACAAACAACGCGACATAGAAGTCTTATTCCATCTCGGAGCCGACCCTAAGATGATTCGCCGCATCTTCTTTGTGGAGGGGTGGCTTATTTCGGGCTTGGGTGCTGCTGTCGGGCTGGTTGTAGGCTTGATAGTCTGTCTGGTACAGGAGCATTTCGGCATCCTCAAACTGGGTTCCGGCACCGAGTATGTGCTATCGGCTTACCCTGTTTCCGTACAATGGCAGGATATGTTGGTGATTATGGCTATAGTGTCCGTATTAGGGGCAGTCGCTGCATATATACCCGCTAAACGTATATCTCCGGCATAATCCCGATTTTGCCCTGACATTCCTCTTATATATATATATATATTTCCGATAGGCTTTCTACGAGTGGATAGCGAGTGGATAGAGGTGAAATGTTTGGACGACGAAAGTTGCAATTCTTAATTCTAAATTTTTCATTCTTCATTAGATTTGCGCATATCATTTATTTGTTGTACTTTTGCGGACGATTTGCGGCATTGGCGGAATTGGTAGACGCGCCAGACTTAGGATCTGGTTCTTTACGGAGTGAAGGTTCGAGTCCTTTATGCCGCACTTGGGAGACAACGTATGGGAGACAACGCGGCTCGCGTCGTTATAGGAAAAAAGTGCAAAATTAAAACCTTGGATTATGAACAAGATACGTAAAACATCGCTTTTCTTTTTTATGATAGGGATTATTGCGTGTGCAATGACAGGTTGTTTGGACAATATCCAATCCGACTATACCCCGCGCATTTTGATGTCTGACTTATATATCAATCCTTATTACATCAATGATACGGTGTTGCATGCACAGGACACGATGCATATCCGCTACAACACCAAGAGCGAAAAGTACCTGTCAGATACTATGTTGTTGGGCGATACGGTGATGTTTGGTGTGGCTTTTGACGCACAAGGCAACAACCTTGTATCCACTCAGATTGAATGGGACACCACCAACGTACAGGCTTGGTTTGGCATAAACGATGCCATCAAAAAGGCATTGTCAGACACTACTAACCTCCATAGTGGCAATCTGTCGTATGTCCCGGGATATGGTGTGGCATCATTCCCCGTGTATCTGGTGCCTAAGAAAGCAGGTTCGCACACCATCAAACTGACGGTAGCGACTGACTCCAAGTACTCTCCTGTATCAGAGTCGTTTGATTTGGTAGTGGAGTAGAGTATGCTTAACCACTACCTATATCTTGCCCAATGGTTCCTGCGTGCACGCTTCTTCGGGCGTAAGGCACCTTTGCAGACAGTGCTGTTTATCACTGACAAGTGCAACCTCCGCTGCAAGCATTGCTCTGTATATGGTAGTGCGGGGTACAGGCAACGTTCTTTCGCAGACATTGTGAGTGATATGCACTATGCGTATGCACAAGGGTCGCGCTTTATTGATTTGGAGGGTGGAGAGCCTACATTATGGAAAGAAAACGGCCTTACTATCAATGATATTATTGCAGAGGCAAAGCGGATAGGGTTCTTCTCTATCACGGTTACTACCAATGCTCAGCAGGACTTCTCGTGGATACACCCGCATAGTATTTGGGTAAGTATGGACGGGGTGGGCAAGTACCACGACAGCATACGCGGGGAGGGTACCTTTGCACGTCTCGAAGAGAATATACACCGTTCAGGGCAGAAGCATATCTGTGTGAATATGGTGGTCAATACGCTCAACTATGAGTCGCTGCCTGCCGCTATGGAGTATGTGAAGAACAACCCGGACATCGAACAGATAAGTATCAACTTTCATACACCTTACCCTGGTACCGAGTACCTGATGCTACCACCCGAACAGAAAGCCGCCATCATAGACAGCGTGATAGCCTACAAGCATCGCGGGTACCCGATAATGAACAGTTACTCAGGACTGAAGAAGATGAAACTCAACGCCTTGGGCAAGATACGATTGGGCAAAGAGTGCTTCGTAACAGACTTTATCTATCCCGACGGCAAACGCAGCCTGTGTCTTGGATATGGTACAGACCAATGCCGTCAGTGCGGTTTCTGTATGGCAGGCGAGATGGCATCGGTGTTCCATTTCTGCCCTGATACACTATTGAGCGGATTCAAGTTGAGGATGTGATGCTTCATCCAAAGTTATCCTGAACGTGGTGCCGACACCTACTTGTGACTGGCGGACAAAGAGTTTGCCATGGTGGAAGTCCTGAATAATACGGCGCGCAAGAGAAAGACCCAAACCCCAGCCACGTGTTTTGGTGGTATAACCCGGGCGGAAGATGGTATTATAATGCCGCCGCTCTATTCCTTTGCCTGTGTCTGTTACGTCAATATACAGTTTATGGGTATCTCGGGTAAGGGTGATAGTGATGTGTCCTTTGCCTTCCATACTGTCAATGGCATTCTTGCACAAATTCTCTATAACCCATTCAAACAGCGGCGGGCAGAGCAGTGCCTGCGTATGCTCACAGCCCTCCGCCACTAATGTATATTCCACTTTGGCAGATGTGCGGGCACGCATATAGTCTATGGCGTGTGTGATTATCGGCAACACATCGGTTGGGGACAGTTCGGGTTGTGACCCTACTTTGGAGAAGCGTTCCGCTATAGTCTGCAAGCGATGTATATCCTCGTCCATCTGTGGGAGAAGCGGGTCATCAGGGTAACGTGCTTTGAGGAGTTCGTTCCAAGCATTGAGAGAAGATATCGGGGTACCTAACTGGTGAGCCGTCTCCTTGCTCAATCCTACCCACAGACTATTCTGCTCACTGCGTTGGGCAATCAGCAAGGTGATAACGGCAATGGCTATAAACGCCAATATGACCGAGAATTGGATAAACGGGAAATAGTACAGGTTGCGCAGAATGTTGGAGTCCTCAAAGTATATATATTGCACTATGTCGTTGGATATACGTACCTCTATAGGCTCCTGTGTCTCACGCAGATACTTGATTTTCTTTGCATAGAAATCTTCCACATCGTGTTTGGGCTCCTGTACGTTGCGCGAGAGAAGCAGGTTGTAGTCTGCATCCACCATATATACGGGTATAGTGGTATTGCCCTCCATCACACGGAGAAGGAAATCGATATTGTCATCTTCATCTGCAAGGATAAACTGCCTCGTAGCCTCTGCCCATAGTTCTATCTTCTTGTGCTCCTCCTCTGCCAGTTGGTGAGCGATATAATTGCTATACAGCACACTCACCACCACAATGATGAGTATCAATGCCAAGACAACAACGCTGATATGATTCAAACTGACCCGTCTCACCTGCTGCAATAAGTAACGGCTACAAAATTACAAAGAAAAGCGTATATATGCAAGTCCTATGCCCGGGGAAAGCATAAAAGTTATGCACCTCCGGCAAAAACAGTATCGATTCATATTACAAGACTCAAAAGGAGACTGCCTGAATGTGCCAGACAGTCTCCTTGGACAAAATATAAACTACGGGGAACTTCTATAACAATCCCCAACAAATGATTATACGGTTTAGGTTATTTCCATACAAACCTGCCTTTTCAGGCAACAGATACCCAATTTCAGGTATGCACACCCTTATTTACAGGGATGGCGAAACTTTCACAGCATCTGTCCTAACGCATTGAACCATTGTTCTCCGCGACGGATATAGAGTTGCCCGTTGACAATCACCTTCTGTGCCTTGGTGCCGTTGTCCTGTGCTTCTATCAGCGGGGTATTCTCGGTTGCCGTGGACTTGGAGAACAGGGTCTGCATAGCAACCAAGCCTTTGAATTGCTTGTTGGCAGAGGTGAAGGATTGCGAGTCGTCCGCCACGAAACTGAGCGTCGCCTTTGTGCGGAAGGTGTAAACCAAGTTGTTGCCTGCAATAGAGGCACCAAAGATTGCCTCCATGGCAGAGGCTTTAATCAGCGGGTATGTGGCACCCATATTCAAATCCGTGTCATACGCCTGCAAGAAGATACGTGCTTGTCCTACGGGTTGTCCCCAATCGTAGTAGTATTGGTAGAGGCTGTCTCCGCGAGTGAGCAAGCATTGTGCCGTAGCGATACCTGCATTGGTGCCGATTTGTATGCCCTTCACGCACTTGCCGGCTGCGATGTCCACTTTGAGGAGAAAGGCATTGTTGGTGCCGGTGTTCGTCAGTTGTCCTGCATCGGTTTTGATACCTCCCATGAAGAAGCCCGACAAGTAGGCGTTATCCTCCACGACTGCCATACTGTTGAGGCTGAACGAGTTCTTACTATTCTCTTTGGTGCCTTCTATCAAGGTCAGTTTCTCGCACTGCAAGTCGGAGGTAAGGACTGCGAACAGGGCACTATTCGTGGTGGTCATTGCCACGGATTGTGTGCCGAGGGTTACACCGGCACCTTCAGTGGCTTTTCCGACACTGGTCGCCAAGTACAACTTGTTGTTTTCGCAGGTCAGGCTTGCCGACGAACTATTGACCTGTACCCCGCCCGTCTTGATGTAGGACAGCATACGGAAGTCTTTGTCGAACTTGACGATAACCAGACTGCCCAGCACCTTGCCTTCTTTATCAAGTACTTCGGACTTGATGGTGTCGTTGCCTATAACCAAGCCCGGGTTGAGTACAGCCAAGAGGTAATAGTTAGTGCCGTCGGTCTTGAGGTCGCAGAACGTCATCGAAGCCGAAGCGGCATCGGCTGTGTATATCTTCGCCAAGAGTGTGGGTTCGCCTGCGGCAGAGTAACGAATAATGGCACCATACTTCTTGGAAACCGCAGCATTATAGGTCTCCTCCCATACCAAACCGGTGCCGTTGGTGCCCGTGAACTGCATGACTTTGTTGTCGCCGAGTTTGTTCTTGTCGGCGTGCTTGCCGGACACAGCCAACAGCAGTCCGCCATCGTCGGTAGGCAGCCCCGTGTAGGTGTTGTCGAAATTACCGCGGTTGCTGACGCTCGTCCAGAGGGGATTGAAGTCTTTGTCGGTCTTGGCAATGATGAAATTGGTGTTGGATTGGCTCATATTCGCCTCGAAAGGACATGTGGCAAACTCCTGCCCGAAGAGGGTCAGCGTAGGGGCGTCGCCCACGGAACTGCCCTGACCGATGATGAATACCTCGCCGTCCTGATTGCTGAGGGCTTGGCGAATGCTGGTATTGCCTGTGGAGACAGTGGTGCCTCCGTACTCCAAAGCCGTCCAGCCGACCAACTGAGCGGACATGGTCGCACTCGCGAGGAGTGCTGCTGCAAAAAGTAAACTCTTTTTCATATTCGTAGTTTTTAAGTTTATATTGTTCGTTTTCGGGTGCAAAATTACTGCCGTTTGTCCGCTACGACAATCCTCAAAAACAGGGAATTTCGTTGTAAGGGTATCCCAAGAAGTGGGTATGCTGTCGATATTGACGGCTTAATCACATACTAATCTCATACTAATCACATACTAATCACATACTAATATCATAGTCTTAACCCGAGACTCCCCCAACCCCCTCAGAGAGGAGGCTCAATAATACGTATCACCTTAATAAGTACAGTATCGGCAATTTGACGACGCGAGCCGCGTCGTCCCCCAAGTGCGCAGCAGCCTATGTCCAAAGAACTTTTTATTTGCGTAAATCGGACAAAAGCAGTACTTTTGCAACCGTAAACATAAAAGGCGTTTATTGACGCTCTGTTCCGGCGGATTGGAATCTCGCAAGTTCTATTAACAAGCCGAACAAAGCAACGATAGATGTCCTCGTGGTATGAGTATATCTCTCGTATATGCTACATAGCGAGTACAAGTTGTGTACTTGTGACTTTGTGTTGTAGTATGTAAGAGAGCAGTATATGCTTGTATGGGCGTGGGCTTCGCGTTGTCAGTTCTCTTGTTAAGGGCAATGCGAGAGCCTCAATCCGTGGAACGACAATAGTCGATTTCCACGCTTTTTGTGTTTGTACCTACCGGAGTATAAACATAAAATGACAAGCCTATGACATAGTACCCTACTATCGTGTGCATACCTTGAAAAACAGGGGATGGAAAGATTGCCGTAATCCGTCTTTGTATGCACGCCTTTCACCATTCGGCACATATATGGAGTATTGCGAAAAGCCATGAACAAGTGAGTAGCAAACAAATACACAACTATAAAATGAAAACAATAAAATTATTAGCAATTCTTTGCTTATCTATCGTATGCAGCCACTCGTATGCTGCACAAGTGGGAGATATTATATTGGTAGATGGTTATCCCGCCATCGTTATATACACCAACGAAACAGGAGAGCATGGTTTAGTATGTTCTTCCAAAGCAATCAGCAACTTGGAATTTGAGCAAATAGTTAAAGAGAAAATCAAGAAGGAAGATATGGGAGAGGAAGAGGCTAAAGAGGCTGCACTGACAGAGATAGGCAGACCTTTATTAGTATATATGAACAGAGACGATAAACAAGTGAGAAAAAACACTGAAGCATTAAGCGCATCTAACTCTATTTACGGGAAAGAGAATGCTGAACAGATATTAGCATATTGTGAAACCAACGACATTGATATGGCAGCCTATTTTCCAGAACAATACTGGGCAACCCAATTAGGAGAAGGCTGGTTCATTCCCGGAGTGTACGAATTAGAACTGTATGCCAAATTCCTAACCAATGGTCGTGAACTTGGTAAGAAAGGAAAACTGACAGGTAAAGCATACTCAGAATTTTTGATTAGAAATAGTGCTATATGTGGCAAAGTTGTGGGAGATTATGGAACATCGTTCAATCTTCCATACAGGGCGATGTCCTCAACACTCGTTAATAGTACATGGGGGAAAGATAAAGCAAACAAAAAACTAATAGGAAAGGTACCTGCATCTGCGTATGGTGGAGGTACTCTTCTTCAGTTAATGACAATGGTTGTTGATGCATCTGTCCGTGCCGCTCATAAATCTGAATTTTTGAGTTTATATCTACTTGGTGGCATTGGTTTTCAGTTCAAGTTTGTAACAAATCAAGTAGATAATGATGGAAATGTCATTGCAGTCAAAGAATTCTAATCATTCAAGTATTATCTTTATGAAAACAACCAAGTTTTATTTCATTCTACTGCTTTGTGGAATAGCACTATTCACCTCCTGCTCAACCGCTCTACAAGGAATACAAAGTATTCCGCGTCAGCAGCAACAATTCGGGAAAGAGAATATGGAGTTTATCGGCTTCAAGAACATAAGCCGCAACAATGTAATGCTTCGCGACTTCGGCACAGAGTTGGAGCGTAGTCATATCGCTATCAACAAGCAGAACTTCTATATGGGTATTTTCTCTTTGCAAGAGTTGGAGACATATAAATCCACTATGAGATACGTTACATTCGTAGATGTAATCAAACACTCGTACACAAAGAATGATATGATTGAGCATAAACCCGGCTTGGAGATAGTAGGCTGGGTGGTCGCCGGACTAACATGTTTTACGTTATTTCCTGTTTATCTCCCTATGATTTGTAGTGCAGGAGGCAATGCTTGCCAAATCAACCTCAATTGCGAATACCAATTATACGTGTATGATACCGTAAAGAAGGAGGTAGTATTGACTACGCCTATCGAAATCAAACAAAGTGATTTATATAGGGGACAATTTGGACATAAAGAAACCGATAAGGCGGCTGTGAATGAGAGATATAAGAACATCCTGTTCAACACCTTGTTGGAGAACTATGCCAATGCGTATAACTTTGTGAAGAATATCAACGAATAGTAATCCCAATAGGATTTTCGACAAACACGACAAGAGGCTGTCTAACAAGTATCGTTGGGCAGCCTTTGTTTGCAGAATATGCAAAAAGGTCATTTCTCATAGCAACTGCATCAAAACAATAGCATACTTAGTATCATTCAAAAATATGTATGGCATTATGCTGTTTTCTAAATACTATTTACATCTAACGACGCGAGCCGATAAGGAGTTCTACTCAAGTTGCAGGGCTCGTTTTCGCTACGGCACTTCTGTATGACGACGCGAGCCGCGTCGTCCCCCAGCACAGCATAGTCATACGGTTTGTACCAAACCGACCGCGGACGAGGACGTCCGCGTCTCCGGAATGATACGCAATTTTGGTGCGGTTGCCCCGAATGAAGTTTACAAAGACTTGCAAGTTTGCAAGAAATGTTATATCTTTGCAAGCAGAAATCAAAGGTAATACGATTATGAAAAAGGGTATAATGCTATGTGTACTTGCCATGCTGTTTGCTGTGGCAGAGGGTAGCAACCCGTTTACTACGGGCAGTTTTCAATTAGTAACAGATGTCTCGCAACTATCCGACTCCGACCAAATCATCATAGGCGTGAACGCTGCGGGCGTAAACAAAATCATGGGCTACTATGATGCAGACAAGTCGAAGAATAATATCCGCGCCATAGCAGGGCAATACACCGACAACCGCACACGCGTAACAGCCAACGATGATGCGACTTACACGTTGCACAAGACGGAATTGAACGGGAAGGAAGCCTTTTACATACAGGACGAAATACATTACGTGGAGGCATATCTCGTAGCCAGCGGCGGCAAGACTAAGAACGTGTTGGCAGCGTGGAACAAACTGACCGACAGCAAGACCTACGGCAACTATGGCTATTGGGACATCAGCGTGGCTGATAATGGTGCCGCTACGATTATGAACCTCGGGAACAGCAAAGGCAAATACTTGCAGTATAATGCCAGCAACGCACTCTTTGCCTGCTACGAAACCCCAAGCAGCCAAACACCTGTGTGCATATACCGCTATGTGGCTCCGCTGGGCGACACCACCATGATACTGGTCCCGATGACAGATTTCGGGTTGGTATGCAAGACGGGCGAGCGTGCCACAGGTAGCAGGACCATCACGGTATATGCCAACGGAACAGAGGAGGATATTCGCGTGCAGTTGAAGCATGGTGCGCCGTTTGCATTGTCAACCACACAGACAGGGCACGAAGGCGGCGACATTACCATCTCTTATGATGTCGCTGACACAGGCATCTACCAAGACACGCTGCTCCTTACAAGCGGAGACATAACCGCCGAAGCCGTAATCGGGTTGCAAGTAACCAAACCAATGAAAGTGGCAGAAGCCGTACGGGCGGAGGACAATAGTACGCTATATTTGGACACTGTGGTGGTGACCAAGAAGTACGACCACTACATCTTTGTGCGCGACGCTACGGGTTCTATGCTCATCTTCGACACCGGTGATGCCGCCGGCAAACGGTATGGCAAAGATTTGGAGAACGGACACGTGCTGGTAGGTGCAACCGGTAAGTTTGTGAACTACTATGGAGTACCCGAACTGCTGCCGTCAGCCAAGTGGCGCGTACTATCCAAGCAAGTGGAATGTCTGCCTGAACGGTTTGCACAGGAGACGACACAAGGAAATGTGGACTCGGCTATGGTCTGCCGCTATATGCGCTTCGACAATGTGATGATTGACGACAACGATATGGCGACATCGGCATTGCTATCCCCCGTCAAAGCGACGGAGAACATCGGGGGCAGACTGATCCACAATACACTGACCACATTGGATGCTATTGTGATGCTCTCGCACGACGAAGTACAGTTGTGGCTCGTCAGACAGGAGAAAGTCTCCACAGATACAGACACCCTTTCCGCCCCTTATGACGACAGCATGCCATGCAAGAAGATTCAAGATGGAAAAGTGGTTATCATACGCGGAGGGAACACCTATTCTACCACCGGTTTGCAGATAAAATGACACCTTTATCTACTACGCAAGCAGGATACCAAGTGTGTCCTGCTTGCGTTTTGATACCACCAGACCGGTAAAAAGCGAGTTTGATTTGGGTATGTAGAAAATAAGTCGTACCTTTGCACCGATTTTGAGCGGCGGTCGTATGCCGATTGCCGCACCTTAAACAAAAAGATATTATGCAAAAACAAAATGTAGTGGTACGCTTTTGCGGCGACTCCGGAGACGGTATGCAATTGACCGGCAACATGTTCTCCTCACTTAGTGCCATTTTAGGCAATGAGATTAGCACCCTACCCGACTTTCCTGCCGAGATACGCGCCCCGCAAGGCACGCTGGGCGGCGTGAGCGGTTTCCAAGTGAACTTGGGTGCGGGCGTTTACACCCCCGGCGACAAAGCCGATGTGATTGTGGCTATGAACGCTGCGGCATTGAAAGTCTGCACGTTAGGCTCCAAGTTCAACCAACCCGGTGCGAAGTGGGAGGACAGCAGTTCGATGTACAAGAAGAACGCTGTGGTCATCGTGGACACCGACTCGTTCACAGACAAAGACCTCGAGAAGGCACTGTACAAGACCGACAACCCCTTCACCGAACTCGGTATTCCCGAGAGCGTGCAAATCGTTCCGGTGGCACTGACCGCACTCACCAAAGAGAGTCTGAAGGACTCGGGCTTGGACAACAAGGCTATCCTCAAGTCGCGCAATATGTTCGCGCTGGGTGTCGTTTGCTGGCTGTTCAACCGTCCTATCGACAAGGCTATCCACTTCCTCGAGGGCAAGTTCAAGAAGAAACCGCAACTCATCGCGCCCAATGTGAAGGTGCTGACCGACGGTTTCAACTACGGCAATAACCTCGCACTCAATATCCAGACCGTCAACGTGGAGAAGGCAGAGGACCTGCCTCACGGCAAATACACCTCCATCGCGGGCAACAAAGCCACTGCATGGGGCTTGATTGCGGCTGCCGAGAAGTGCGGCAAGCGTCTGTTCCTGGGCTCCTATCCCATCACCCCCGCCACCGACATCATGCACGAACTGGCTGCCCGTAAAGACATGGGCGTGATGGTGGTGCAAGCCGAGGACGAGATAGCAGGTGTCTGCACCGCTATCGGTGCATCGTTTGCCGGCGACCTCGCGGCTACCAGCACTTCGGGACCTGGTTTGAGTCTGAAATCCGAGGCTATCGGATTGGCAGTGATGGCAGAGTTGCCCTTGGTGGTTATTGATGTACAGCGCGGCGGTCCCAGCACGGGTCTGCCTACCAAGACCGAACAGACCGACCTCATGCAGGCTATTTACGGTCGTAACGGCGAGTGCCCCGCAGTGGTTATGGCGGCTTCCACGTCGGCTAACTGCTTCGAGTACGCCTATATGGCTGCCAAAATCGCTTTGGAGAATATGACCCCCGTCATTCTGATGACCGACACCTATTTGGCAAACGGTACGGGCTTGTGGCGTATCCCACAACTCAGCGAACTGCCCGCTATCCACCCGCAAGGGGTGCCCGAGGAACTCAAGGGCAAGTACAACCCTGCTCTGCGTGACGAGAACAATGTCCGCTACTGGGCTTATGCCGGTATGGAGGGCTACGAGCACCGCAATATCGGTCTCGAGCGTGACGCACAGAAAGGCAGCATCTCCACCAACCCCGAGAACCACGAACTGATGGTTCGCGCGCGTCAAGCCAAGGTGGACCAAGTGGCTAACCGTATCCCCGAACTCCGCGTACAATGCAACGCCCAGAGCGACACGCTCCTCGTGGGCTGGGGTTCCACCGAGGGACACCTCCACGCGGCTGCCAACGAACTGAACTGCGCACTGGCGCACTTCAACTATATCAACCCGCTGCCCAAGAACACCGCCGACGTCCTCCGCGCATACAAGCGCATCGTCGTTTGCGAACTCAACAGCGGACAGTTTGCTAATTATCTGCGCTCAAAAATCAGCGGCGTTAACCTGCTGCAATACAACGAGATAATGGGTCAGCCATTCGCTGTAGAGCGCATTGTGGAATACGTAAAGGGGTTAAATGACTAAAAGGAAAAATTATGGAAGCAAGTCAATTCAAAAGTGATCAATACGTTCGTTTTTGCCCCGGTTGCGGCGACCACGCCATCTGTGCAGCCCTGCAAAAAGCCATGGCACAAATAGGTGTGCCCACCTACGAAACAGTAGTCATCTCGGGTATCGGTTGTTCGAGCCGTATGCCCCACTACCTGAATACTTACGGTTTCAACACCATCCACGGTCGTGGCGGTGCAGTGGCAACGGGTGTCAAGACCAGCCACCCCGAACTCACCGTATGGCAGATGTCGGGCGACGGCGACCTTCTCGCTATCGGCGGTAACCATTTTATCCATGAGATCCGGCGCAACGTGGACCTCAATATCTGCCTCTTCAACAACCGTATCTACGGTCTTACCAAGGGTCAGTATTCGCCCACCTCGCCCAAGGGTTTTGTCAGCAAATCCAGTCCTTTCGGCACGGTGGAGCGTCCGTTTATCCCTGCCGAGTTGGTGATGGGTGCGCGCGGCACATTCTTCGCCCGCACCCTGGATGTGGATATGCCCACCACCGTCGATTGTATGGTCAAGGCGCAGCAGCACAAGGGTGCCAGCGTCATCGAGTGCCTGGTTAACTGCGTGATTTTCAACAACGGGACCCACGCATGGATAGCAGACCGCGAGACACGTGCCGACCGCAGCATCGTACTCCGCCATGGCGAGAAGATGATTTTCGGCAAGAACAACGACAAGGGTCTCGCACTGGATTACAGCCAAGGACTCATGCCGCGCTTGATTGTAGTGCCGGCAGACGACCCGCGTGTCCTGACGCACGACGCCACTACCGCAGACCCCACCTTGCACCGTATGCTGGCTCTCATGGGGCAGGATATGGTTACCGATGTGCACAATGCCGAGGTTCCCAGCGAACTGCCTATCGCACTCGGCGTTATCCGCAACGTGGAGGCGGAGACCTACGACCAAGCCGTCAGCGCGCAAATCAACGAGGTGCGTGAGAAGAGCAAGGCACAGACCTTCGACCAACTCACTGCCACCCTCGAGCAGTGGGATATGTAATCCCTGCCCACTCTGAACGAACGGAAGAGGCTGTCTAACAAGTGTAGGCAGTCTCTTATTTTGTTGGGAGACGACGCGGCTCGCGTCGTCAAAAGCCGTCTTTTTCTGAAGAATTGGCATTCTTTTTTACTTATTAGACAGCCTCTTTTTAACGTGAGTTCGATATAACGACAGAAGGAGACTTTGTTGGTCACAACGGACAACAACGAATAAAACAACATAGTAGCCACAACAAAGAATAAACACAAATGACCAGCAATTGACCACGAATTGGCATTATCGAGGTTCTTCTGAACGGACGGCTACGCCGTATTATCACCAATTAGCCACAAATTCCTACGCTGCAATTAATACAAGCAACGTTAACCATTCTCAATCAAATTATTTTCTTTGCGTATTTGTTGTTCTCGTAGGTGTTAATGTTGACAGGAAAGGCACTATTTCACTCTGTACCAACAAGAATATATAATCAAAGATGCAGTATATATATTGTATTAAAAACGCCACAATCTTATTAAAAACTCAAAACACACTTGTATATTTCAAATATAAATAATACTTTTGCAAACAAAACAAATATAATATGGTCGGAGTGCAACATATACGTCCCCGTATGTTAAGTATCATAACCACTTATCGATGCACGGCTTCTTGTGAGGATTGTTGTCTTAATTGCAGTCCCTCACGCAAGGAGAGATTGACTTTGGCGCAAATGGCTAACTTTATAAAAATTGTGGGGAATATAATAAAATCAACACTCATTCAAAACCTGTAATAATGTAATAATATGTGTAATATGAAAAAATCACTTCGTTGTCCGTGGAGTAAATCCACAAAGATTGCCACAACAGTTATTCTGCTACTATTTGTAGGACTTGCTGCTTATTGTGTATATAGGGCGATAACGTGCCCATGTGAATCCACTCGCTATATCATAGGTGCAACAATCTTGCTTGTTGTATTGGCTATCGTATTCTGCAATATGCCTCTGAAATTAGTTATCGATGCAGATGGCATTACTATACGATTGATGGGGTATTCCATTCGTACCCCATGGGCGCAAACAGAATCTATCGAGCCATTAAATACCGAGCATCTGTCTCAAGTATGCGGGTCTTCAGGGTTGTTCGGTCATATCGGTTTTTATCGTGATAGTCAAAAGCACACAGTGATTGGTTTCATTACGGATATGTCATCTGCCTATATTATTCGCCGCAAAGGGAAACGTGCCATTGCGGTTTCGGCAAATGAACTGCCTACCCGTCCTATACAACAATGACAATAGGCTGTCTTCTGACAGTTCAAAAAAGGATGCCATTTCTTTACTTTTGACGACGCGAGCCGCGTCGTCCCCCATGAAAGCAAGAGGCTGCCTAACAAGTACAGTTGGGCAGTCTCCTTTGTTAATGTGTGCTCGATGTGGCGGCGGCAAGGAAACTCCTACGCTGCAAAATCTGCGCAACTGATGTAAACACGAAGATACACAATTGATTACAAAAGAAAACTACCAAATCACGCCAAATCGCACCAATAAGTGACAGAAAGTGACAGAAACGCTCAATGCCCTCTGAAGATGTAGTACCTTTGCATCGTGATTCAAGGTGTTGAATCCGGTAGGCTGCATACGTAAGCAGCCCGTGATCTTTGACGTACGAAATGTTGCCCGAGAGGGTGGCGGAGGGAGTCCCTGTTCCCTCATCAGAGACAAAGGTGCCTCTGCGACAAACAGACAGGGATGCCGCGCGGTGGCACTATACCCCAACAGGAGATACGATGGGGATAGTATGCCTATTGGGTACGGTTGGCGGTGGTAGTCAGTGTTGGGGACTAAAGACTGCTCTCACTGCTGTCCTGAGCGTGTTCAGGCTACCTGTGTCGGTAGGGTGGACGCGGTTGGTGAGAAGGATGACTGCACGTTGGTAGTCGGGGTAGAGGGTGATGCTCGTACCTGTGTAGCCTGTATGACGGAGTATGGTGAGCGGTGCACCGTGGGAGTCTGTACCTTCGTCATCAAGCCACAACCCTGTATGGCAGGCGGCAGTGCGGGTGGTGTCAGGCAAGGACATAAACCACACAGCCCAACGGGCTACATCCTCAGCCGTGGCGAAGATACCGGCATTGCCCGATACACCGCACATCATCACCCGTGCCAGCGGGTCATGTACCATACCGCGCAGACAGGCGGTGTCGTTGCACTCGGTAGGGGCTATGCGCGGGAAGAGCGTATCGGAAGGCAGCCAACCCATAGCGTCGGTGTGGAGAGGGGTGTAGAGGTCCGTTGCGAGGAAAGTGTTGAGGTCAGTCCCCACGATAGTCTCCACCACGCACTGCAAGGTGATGAAATTCAGGCACGAATAGCGGTATTTCTCGCCCACAGGAGAGAGACGGCGGCAACGGCAGACAGTATCCAACAGGAAATCCTGGCGTGAGAGGGGAACGAGAGTGGTTTCATGATGGTGGCGACGCGATAATGGCAATGCGATAGTAGTACGAGAGGTGTAGATACTGTCCAAGACACGGGCGTTCATGTACGGGGGCAAGCCAGAACGATGGGTAAGCAAATGGCGAATAGTGGCATCGGTTTGGAATGCTGGGAGATAGGTGCTGACTTTGTCGTCTGCAGACAATCGTCCCAGCTCTATCAGCAGCAAGGTGGCAGAGCCTGCGCCAAGCGGTTTGCTGAGCGATGCAAGGTCGAAGACCGTGTTAGTAGTCATAGGTTCACACACCGGCACCACGGCACGATGACCATAAGCACGGAGGTAGGTGATACGCCCGCTATCCACCACGCAAAGCACCGCACCCGGAATGCAACGAGTACGGTCCGTAAAGACAGAGTCCCCTGCCCCATTCACAGAATCTGACGGGTAGATAGCACTACCAATCAGACTGTCTGCACGGGCATAATCGAACCCCTCAGCATACAACGCCGAGCACAGCACACAAAGTATTAACCACAAATATCGATGCAATTTGCTCAAATTTCACTGCAAATGTACTACAAAATCCGCATACACACAATAGTTCCTAAATGAATGTCAGAGACAAGTCTATCAAGATATAGTGTGGAGGGCAACCACATTGCATTAACAGGGAATTTTGCGGAAGTCAATTATTTTTAGTACCTTTGCCGCGAGTTTGCCATATTGGCAGAACTCTGATACAACCGAGAATTGCGGCTGACAGCAGCCGACTGACAGACAAGATGAAAGAAGTTTCAACCAAAAAACTATTAGATACCATTGTAGAGGGTATCCAAAACCGTAAGGGACACCGTATTGTGATTGTGGATTTGCGTCGCCTGAAAGACGCGCCCGTGGACTATTTCGTGATAGCGGAGGGCAACTCGAACACCCAAGTGGTGGCGATAGCCGATGAGGTGGACGACCACGTGCGCACCACCACCCACGTGCACCCGTTGGCAATCGACGGGCGCGATAACGCCGAGTGGATAGCCATGGACTATGGCACGATATTTGTCCATATCATGCAGCGGGAGCCCCGTGCGTACTACGACATCGAGCACCTGTGGGCAGACGGCAAACTGACCGAGATACCCGAAGAGTAAATCCTGACATTAACTATAGAAATCAAAAAGAGATGGCAAATCAACCCAACAACCAAAACCAGCCTCAGAAGCCCAAACGGTCGCGCCTGTCGTGGCTGTACTATGTGGTGATGCTGATGCTGCTCGTGCTGCTGTTCTACCCGTTTGGCGGTCGCGGCGTGCAGAAAGATCTGAGTTACACCAAGTTCAAAGCATACATCGAGAACGATGCCGTGGCATCGCTGGTGGTGAGTGATGACAATACCGCTATGGCAAAGATACGCCCCGAGAGTTATGCCCTTGTGTTCGGCAACCGCGAAGAGGGCGAGGACGTGCGCGGCGAACTGACAGCCCTCATCCCGTCGGTGGAGGAGTTCAGCAAGTTTATGGACCAAGTGAACGACACCCGTCAGGCGCAAGGCAAGGCTGCGATAGACGTAAGTTACACGAAATCACACGATTACTGGTACCTGATATTGGTGAACGTGTTGCCGCTGCTGCTGATAGTGATGTTCTTCGTATGGATGAGTCGCGGTATCGGAGGCGGTGCCGGAGGGGCTGCCAACATCTTCGGTGTGGGCAAAGCCAAGGCGCAGGTGATTGACAAGGATAAGAAAGACAAGGTTACATTCAAGGATGTAGCCGGTCTTGCGGGCGCAAAACAAGAGGTGGAAGAGGTGGTCTCCTTCCTCAAAGACCCGAAAAAATACACCGACCTCGGCGGCAAGATACCCAAGGGCGTGCTGCTGGTAGGCCCTCCCGGGACAGGTAAGACGCTGCTTGCCAAGGCAGTGGCGGGCGAGGCGAATGTGCCGTTCTTCTCGATGTCGGGCAGCGACTTCGTGGAGATGTTCGTGGGCGTAGGTGCCAGCCGTGTGCGCGACCTGTTCCGTCAGGCGAAAGAGAAAGCACCGGCTATCATCTTCATCGACGAGATAGACGCTGTGGGGCGTGCCCGCGGGCGCAACTCGTTCGCGAGCGGTGGCAACGACGAGCGGGAATCGACACTGAACCAGTTGCTGACGGAGATGGACGGCTTCGGCACCAACTCGGGTGTCATCATACTGGCTGCCACCAACCGTGCCGATGTGCTGGACCCCGCGTTGCTGCGTGCAGGGCGTTTCGACCGGCAGATACACGTGGAACTGCCCGACCTGCAGGAGCGCAAAGAGATATTCGAGGTGCATCTGAAGCCGCTGAAATTAGACAACACAGTGGATGTGAACTTCCTTGCCAAGCAGACCCCGGGGTTCTCGGGTGCGGACATTGCCAACGTGTGCAACGAGGCGGCACTGATTGCTGCCCGCAACAACCATAAGAAAGTAGGCAAACAGGACTTTATGGACGCCGTGGACCGTATCATAGGCGGTTTGGAACGCAAGAACAAGATAATGACCGACGAGGAGAAACGCTCGGTGGCTTATCATGAGGCGGGGCACGCCACTATCTCGTGGCTGCTGCGGTACGGCAATCCGCTGGTGAAGGTGACGATTGTGCCCCGTGGTGTGGCATTGGGTGCGGCATGGTATCTGCCCGAGGAGCGGCAACTGACCAACCGTGAGCATATCCTCGACGACCTATGCTCGCTGCTGGGCGGACGTGCTGCGGAAGAGGTGTTCCTGCACCAGACTTCGACGGGGGCACTCAACGACCTTGAGCGCGCCACCAAGCAGGCGTATGCCATGGTGGCATACTACGGTATGTCCGACAAACTGAAGAATGTCAGTTTCTATGACTCCACAGGGCGTTACGACTACGGACTTACCAAGCCCTATTCGGAGAAGACGGCGGAACTGATTGACGAGGAGACTGCGGCAATTATTGCCACGCAGATGGAGCGCGCCAAACAGATACTGCAAGAGCATGCCGAGGGGCACAACCGCATCGCGCAACTGCTGATTGAGCATGAGGTCATCACGTCGGAGGACGTGGCGGCAATTCTCGGTCCGCGTCCGTGGAAGAGCCGCGAGGACGAGATAATTGAGGCGAACGAGGCTATGCAGGAGGCGGAGAAGAAAGCCGAAGAGAAGGGCGGAGAGACTGCCACGAAAGAGGAAAACAAGGCTACAGAACCTGCACCTGATAATCAGGAGGATACAGAGAAAATGACCAAATAATGCATTTTTTTGCTCTGCAAGTGTAGTTTTTTGCCTCTTTTTGCGTTATATATATAGAGCGATGTTTTTGAGGGAAAAAGAACAAAGGACGCAAGACAATGATTAGGAACAAGGGATAGCAACTAACAAATAAATCTGTTATGAAGAAACTCATTCTTAGCACATTCGTGCTGGCGTTGGGCTTGACCGCCGCAGCGCAACAACCGCAGCCGCTGCCTATTGACTCGGCTGTACGCGTAGGGCACCTCGACAACGGGTTGACCTACTACATCCGCCACAACGAGTACCCCAAACAGCGTGCCGAGTTCCATATCGCGCAGGCTGTTGGTGCTATTCTCGAAGAGGACAACCAGAACGGTCTGGCGCACTTCCTCGAGCACATGGCATTCAACGGTACCGAGCACTTCCCCGGTAAGGGCATCATCGAGTACTTCGAGTCTATCGGTGTGAACTTCGGGGGAAACATCAATGCCTACACCTCGTTGGACGAGACGGTATATCGTCTCTCCGATGTGCCCACCTACCGCGAGGGTATTGTTGACTCGGCTCTGTTGGTAATGCACGACTGGGCGTGCGGTCTGTCGCTTCTGCCCGAGGAGATTGATGCCGAGCGTGGTGTCATTCGCGAGGAGTGGCGCACGGGTGCAGATGCCAACCGCCGTATGTGGAAAGCCATCAACCCGCTCAAGTTCCCCAACAGCCAGTATGCCAAGCGCGATGTGATTGGTGACACGGCTGTCATTAACAACTTCGATTACGATGCTCTCCGCTCCTACTACCACAAGTGGTATGGTCCTGACAACCAGGCTATCATTGTAGTAGGCGACATCAATGTGGACACTGTGGAGGCAAAGATTAAAGCCCTGTGGGCAGACGTGCCGGCACGTGAGAACCGCGGTGAGCGTCCGCTCTACTCCGTGGACGACAACGCAGAACCTATCGTGGCTGTTGTTACCGACAAAGAGGCGCAATACACCCGCATCGAATTGGACTACAAGAAAGCCAAACTGCCTGAGGCTCTGCGTGGTACCGACGTGGACTACACGCTGTCGATGATGCACAACCTCATCTGCGGTATGCTCAACAACCGTCTGCAAGACTTGGCTATGGACCCCAATGCTTCTTTCGTAGGCGCAGGCTCTTACTATGGCGAGTTGGTGAAAGAGAAAGATGCTTTTGTGGCTGTCTATGTATCCAAGGCAAGTCAGGAGACGCAGGCATACAAAGACCTGCTCACCCAGATGGAGAAGATACGCCGCTATGGCTTCACGCAGTCGGAACTCGACCGCGTATGGACGGAGATAGAGTCGTCCTACGAGAAGCAGTACAACGAGCGCAACTCGGTACGCAACATCACCTACACCCGCGAGTATATCCGCAACTTCCTGGACGATGAGGTCATCCCTGGTATCGAGTGGGAGTACAAGACCCTCCCGATGCTCCGCCAGATGATTGACCTCGCCTCGCTCAACAAGATGGCAGAGTCCTTCATCACCGACGAGAACCTCATTATTGCCATCACCGCACCCGAGAAAGAGAGCGTCAACCTGCCCTCCGAACAGCAGATACGCAGCCTGTTGGCAGAGTCCAAGACATGGGAAATAGCCGCTCCGGTAGAGGAGACAATCCGCACCACACTGGTCGAGAAAGCACCCAAGGCAGGCAAAATCAAGAAGACCGCCTACAACGAGGCTCTCGGTACTACCGAGTGGACCCTCTCCAATGGCGTGCGCGTCATCCTGAAACCGACCACCTTCAAGCAAGACGAAATCCTGATGTCGGCTAACTCATTTGGCGGCACCTCTACCGTGTCGGAAATCAGCGACCTGCCCTCGGCACGCTTTGCTACCGACATTGTTGAGTTCTGCGGTATCGGCGACTTCAGCCTGACCGAGTTGCAAAAGGCACTCACGGGCAAGTATGTGAGCGTCAGCCCCTCTATCTCAAGCACCACCGAGTCTATGGACGGTAGTTCCAATATCAAAGACCTCGAGACCATGCTCCAACTCAACTATCTCTATTTCACGGCACCCCGTCGCGACGAGAAAGCATTTGAGGCACTCAAAGGCATCATGGCTACCCAACTCAAGAACAAAGAGGCGAACCCCAAATATGCGTGGAGCGACTCTATCAGCCTGATGGCAACCAACTACTCGCCGCGTACCATTCTGCAAGACGAGAAGATGCTCGAGGCGATAGATATGGACAAGGCGATTACATTCTACAAGAAGCGTTTCGCTAATCCTGCAGACTTCACGTTCTTCTTCACCGGCAACATCGACCCTGCCGACCCTGCGTTCCAGAAGATGGTATGCACATGGATAGGCGGCATGAAGACCAACAAGAAACATGAGTCGTTTGTGGACAACAACGTGCGTGCACCGCAAGGCATTCAGAAGAACTACTTCACACGCCCCATGCACACCCGTACGGCGTCTAACTTTATCCAATACACTTCGTATGACATCCCTTATACAATGGAGAATATGCTCAATCTGCGTATGATTGGCCGTATCCTCAGCACACGCTATCTGGAGTCTATCCGTGAGCGCGAGGGTGGTTCGTATGGTGTAGGTGTGGCCGGTCGCCTGTACAGGAACCCCGTGGCAGAGGCTGAGTTGCTGATGCAGTTCGACACCGACCCCGAGAAGCAGGAGAAACTGATGGCTATCATTCATGAAGAGGTACAGACCATCATCGACAATGGTCCTCTGGCTACCGACCTTGGCAAGGAGAAAGAGTCCATGCTCAAGGATTATGACGAGAACCTCGAGAAGAACAGCTATTGGCTCAACACCATTCTCTATCGCTACTACATCTATGGCGAGAACTACCTCACCGACTACCCCGCAGCAGTACGTGCCCTGTCGGCAGAGTCCGTACAGGCAATGTTACGCAAACTTGTCAGTGCAGGCAATATGTTCGAGGTGGTAATGCTGCCCGAATAAGATATACGTATCTGTATAGAAACAGCAACGCCCGCTGCCATGTGAGATAGCAGCGGGCGTATTTTATGAGCAATTATGGTTAACGGCTCCTTGGGATAAGTTACCTCTCTGTTCTTATTCTGCTTTGAGGCGGATGGCGAAGCCGCCGCCGGAAGCGAGGCGGAGGGTGAGGGGGGCGGAGGTAGCGGTTATTTGGAGGGTATCAATCACCGTTGCATAGGGATTGGTCTGCCAGTCGGCATCGGGAGCATCATGATAGATTTGCGCCGTATAGACTTTGTCGGTATGCGCTGTGTCTCTGTTCGGCGAGGTGGTCTCTACATTCTCATCAAAGAGGAACGACCAGTCGAGGGTGATGTCGCGAGGGGTGTCGTCATTGACGGCACCGATGTACCAGTCGGCAGAGCGGCGGTCTTGGCGTGCCATAACGAGGTATTTGCCTATCTCGCCCGAAAGCAAGCGGGACTGCTCCCAGTCGCACGGCACATCGCGAATGAATTGGAACTCCGCAGGGTGCTTCATATAGTTCTCGGGCAGGTCGCACGCCATCTGGAGCGGCGAGTACATAGTAACAAAGAGCCCGAGTTGGTTAGCCAGCGTAGCATGTACGCGGGTGTTCGGCTGCACGGGGTTGTCGAAATTGAACACACCCGGGGTGTAGTCAGCAGAACCGGCAAGCATACGCGTAAAAGGCAGCGTAGCCACATGGGAAGCGGGGCTTCCACCGTCTGCACTCCATGCGTTCCACTCCTGCCCGCGGATACCCTCCTGCGTGAAGAAATTGGGGTATGTACGGCAGAGACCGGTAGGCATCACGGGTTCATGGTTGTCGATGCAGACATGGTGGCGAGCCGCGGTCTCGATGACGCGGCGATAGTGGCGTACGCCCGACTGCGAGCGGTTGTACTGCTTGCCGTCCACGGTGGTGATGATGGGGCTGACATAGCCCGTCTTGACCGAGTGCATACCGTAATGCTCCATATAGTTGTACGCCTCGTCCAGTTCGCTCTCATACTGGGCTGCGTTGCCCTGTGTCTCATGGTGGAAGACAATCTCCACACCGCGGCTGTGGGCATATTTTGCCAAATAATCGATGTCGTAGTCGGAATAGGGTTTGACAAAAGAGAACTTAGCATCAGGGTCGGTGCCGTCCCATGCTTCCCAGCCTTCGTTCCATCCCTCGGCGAGGACACCACCGAAGCCGTTGTCGGCAGCGAAATCGATGTAGCGTTTCATATTCGCCGTGGTGGCGCCATGGATGGGACCTTGTTTCCACGTCATCGTCTTGAGGTGCATACCCCACCATATACCGATGAACTTCATTGGGTGAATCCACGAGGTGTCTTCGATACGGCAGGGTTCGTTGAGGTTGAGCATGAGGCGCGAGGCAAGCAGTCCGCGCAGGTCATCGGCGATGACCATCATACGCCACGGGGTCTGCCATACGCCTGACTCATACGCCGCTACGCCGTTCTGCCACGGAGTAAGGTAGGTGCGGATGGTATTGCCCGCATAGTAGAAGTTCTCGGCAGGGTAGTCGGTGAGGTTGGCTTCGTGGAGGAAACCGTAACCGCCCTCGGCAAACTCGAGCGTAATGGGCGAGCAGGTGGTGTCTTTCTGCGAGACGGGTTCGCGTGTCCAAAGGGCTTCGTAGTACTCGGTGCGCCACGGGATAGACCACGCCTGCGGTTCGCGGACGAAACGGTACTCGGTTTTCTCGTCCATAACGACCATACTGTCGGTGTTGGACGGGAACATATAGCGGAAAGCGAAACCGTCGTCAAAAGCACGGAAGACGATGTCCATCCGGGTTCCCGACTCGTGCTGCAGGTGAGCGGTCAGTTGGCGGTAGCGGTTGCGAATGAAACGTTCTTCGCCCCAGACGGTCTCCCACGTCTCATCGAAAGAGGCGGTGTCCGTGCCGAGAAGGGTAAAACCGCGACTGAGGTCTTTGTCCGCCAGCACCAGTCCGAGAGCCGACCAGTCGAGCATCGGGGTACCCTTGCGCGAGAGACAGTACTCGGGGATGCCGTTGTCAGCGAGACGGAAGGAAATTTGTAAGTTGTCGCCGGGGGACGACACCGTGGTTTTCTGTTGGCAGGCAGTCAGCGCGAGTGCCGCTAATACTATACATCCTAAAAGTTTCTTCATTTGTATATTCTGTTGTTTCCGTTAAGTGATTCTTTCTCCATTAGATGGGTCTTTGTCTCCACTAAAGACCATTAAAAAGCCATTAAAACATTATCGGGCAGGTTCTCCGTTAATTGCCGTTAATGGACCGTTAATGGATTGTCTATGCCTTGCGCATCCCTTGCTTATCCCTTGCTGAAACTGTGCTGAAAGCAACGGTCAAAGTACGATATGGGTACGGCGTGGTCAGCACAATCAACCGATTATCTACCGTGTATCTACCGTATATCTACCGTGTATGTACCGTAAAAATACCGTAGTTGCCGGCGTGAGGTCGGCGGGGGTTAGATAGAGGGGTAGCCGGTGGATTGCTGCATATTCTTGTTGCGCTCGAGTTCGAGTTGCGGGATAGGCTGCACGTAACTCTCGTCGCCTTTCCATGTGATAGGTCCGTGGGAGGTCTTCTCATAGTACGCCGCCTCGTCGGCACCGATACGGTAGCGGCGCAGGTCGAACCACCATTGCCCTTCGGCAAAGAGTTCCGCCCAACGCTCATAACGGAGCGGGTTGTTTGCCAGCGGGTCGGTATCGAAATACGCGCGAGTGCGGTCGGAAAGCGAAGTATAATCGTAGGGGCAAGCCGCATCGGGATTGTAGCCATAGGCACGGCGGTGCACCTTGTTGACATACTCGAGGGCGGTAGCGGGAGCCTCGTCAGCCATCAGTTCGGCATAGAGCAGATAGATGTCCGCAAGGCGAATGATGTAGAAATTGCAGTTGGAGGATTCGTTCCAGCCATATTCTCCGCTTCCCATCTCAGTGCCGCGGATATTGGTATATTTGCGGTGCTGCCATGCGAGACGGTCGGGACGATCGGTGATTTCGGAGGAACGGTTGTAGAGCGTGGTGCGCCCCTTGCCATCAATATACTCATCTACAAAAGGTTGCCCTGCATTGAGGATAAGACGCGGATCCACCTTCGTGGGGTCGTTTTTGAGGGCAAGCGCGTCGGCACGATAGTTGGGTTGGGAGAGCATATAAGGGAAGTTGTCCAAGGTGTAGTCGCGCTTCTTGGGGTTGTGTTTGTAGTTCGGATTGAGCGTGAGACGCGGAACAGTGTCGCCATAGAAGTTCCAAAAGCCGAAACGAGCGATATTGCGGTCGTGGACATAATTATTTCCCCACTGTGAGGATTTGTCGGCAATGTTGACATCGTAACGCTGTGTCAACGGGTCGGGTGCCAAAGTATCGAACTTGAACGTCAGTTTGACATACCACGGGGCGAAGACCATCGGCATACCCGAGCCTGTGGTGTAGTTTGCCCACGGACCGTCCTGCTTGGAGTTGCTGGTCATGGTGAGTTCGTAGAGCGACTCGGCATTGTGCTCGTTGGCTTCGTTGCCAAAGAACATATCCTTGTATATCTCGTTGCTGACCAGATGTTTACCGCTATTGTTGATAATATCTTCGAGGAGGGCTTTGGTCTTGTCGCGGTTCTCGGGGAAGATATAGAGCGATTGCATATAGATTTTGGCAAGCAGACCTTTGGCAGCCCATTCGGTAGCGCGGAACTCGTCCTCGGTATGCCCCTTGAGGAGTTCGACAGCCTTGTTGCAGTCGTCAATCATAAACTGCCACGTGTCGCGCACCGTCTCGCGGCTGAGTTTCAAGCCCTCGACATCGGAGATGACGCGGTCGATTTTGGCAAAGCCGAGTCCGTCTGGGTCAAGTTCGAAGAAAATCTGCGCATGCCAGTACGCCAAGGCACGGTTGAAATAGCACTGCCCGAGGTAGTAGTCGAGGGTAGCGTTCTCATCAGTCTTGCCGTAATGCTCGCGGTAGAACTCGATGCCCTCAAGACCCGTGGACGCCAGTTTCATCCACTTGCAGAGGTCGGTGTAGGTGGTGGTGAGATAGCGCGAGTCGATGCTGGAGTAGTTGTCCTGCGAGAAAGCGCGCTCGTCGTAGGAGCCGTAGAGGTCGGTGGTATGGTCGTAGAGCCACACGCCCATCGGGAACCAGTAGAAAGCGTAGGTACCGATAGCGTGGTCTTGGGCATACGCCGCCGTGACCAACTGGTCCACCTGCTCCATCGTGGCAGGGAAATTGTCGGTGCTAAGCGTCTGCGGGTTGGATATATCGAAGAAATCCTTGCAACCGGCAAGAGTAGCGGCGGCTATGAGAAGGATGGCTATGAGTTGCTTTTTCATTTTGCTTGATTTTAGGGGTTCTAGTTGTTCTAGTCAATCTAGTTGTTCTAGTTAATCTAGTTGTTCTAGTTAATCTAGTTGTTCTAGGGTATCTTAGGTTTTTAGAAGGTTACGTCCAAGCCGAAGGAGAATAGGCGGGATGGGAGGTAACGGTTCTGGGTGTCCACGTTGTACATCAGGCTGTTGCCGCCGATCTCGGGGTCGATACCCGAGTACTTGGTGATAGTGAACAAGTTCTGTGCCGAGAAATAGATACGCAGTTTCTCCATTTTCGCCTTGCGGCTGTATTTCTGCGGGAGGGTATAACCAAACGACAGGTTCTTGAGTTTCAGGTAGTCGCCTTTCTCCACGAGATAACCCGACACGGTGGAGTAGTTCTTGTTGGCAGCACCGTCGCCGATGACCGAACCGCTCTCGTCGAGATAACCTACACGCGGGTCGGAAGTAACGGTGGTATTGTCCTTACCGAAGCACGAGGTATTGAAGATAGCCGCTGTGGTGTTGTCGGACATAAACATGTGGGTGTAGGGTTTGACAAGGTTCATGATGTCGAAGCCAAAGGCACCGTTGAACACCAACGCGAGGTCGAAGCCCTTGTAGGCAAACGACATATTGATACCCATCGTCATCTTCGGCCACGGATTGCCGATATACTTACGGCTGGCGGCAGTAACGCGCCCTTGCCCGTTGTCGCTGTAGATGAGGTCGCCCACACCCGTGTTCTGACGCTGGTAGTAGATACCTATCTCCTTGCCTTCGACATTGAGCGGCTGCCCGTTCTCGGCAAAGCCGTAGGGGTGGTTGGGGTTCTGCTCACGCCATTTGTCAAGGGCGTACTGGTTGTATTCATCCACCTGCTCCTGCGTTTGGAAGATACCGAGTACCTCATAGCCGTAGAATAGCGACATCGGGTTGCCGTCCTCGGTGCGGGTCAGGAGCGGCCACGATGCGTCTGCGCCTTTGTCGATAGTGGATGCGCCCGGCTTGTCGCCCACCTGCTTGACAAGGTTTTGGTTGAACGACATATTCACGCCGATGCTGTATTGAAAGTCCGACTTGCGGTCCTGCCACCGGATGCTTACCTCGTGTCCTTGGTTCTCCACCAAGCCCGCATTGAAATAGACGGGTACGGTGTTGGCGGGGTCGTCGGACGAGAAATAGTAACTCATGCCGCTCGTGAGGCAGAGCGCACCGCGGTAGAGCATATCGCGCGTCTGGCGGTTATAGTAGTCGTAGGTAAGGGTCAGACGGTTGTTGAAGAAACCGAGGTCGATACCGGCGTCCACCTGGTTCACTTCCTCCCACTTGAGGTCTTCGTTGCCGAGGATAGCAATCCATGCACCCGTCTGCCCAATCTCGCCGTTGTCGAAAGCGTGCGACACACCCGACATCGAATAGGTGGACTGGTACATATACTGCGGGATATTGTCATTACCGAGGATACCCCACGAAGCACGTATCTTCGCATTGGAGAGCCAGTCGGCAGCACTCGTTTCCTTGATGAAGTTCTCCTCGCTCATACGCCACCCCGCGTTCACCGAGGGGAAGAAGCCCCAGCGGTTCTTCTTGACAAAACGGTCGGACGCATCGGCACGGAAATTGACCGCGAGGAGGTATTTGCTCTTGTAGTCGTAGTTCAAACGGGCAAACGCCGAGCCGCGACGCTCCTGCGGGATAGCATCGGAAGCATCTTTGGTAGCCCCCGCCGAACCCAGTGCAATAGACGAAGCCACAGGAATGGGGAAACCGTAGGTGCTGACCGAGAGGTCGTAGCCGTCGTATTTCCACCACTCGGTACCAACCATCGCCTTAAAGCCGTGGTCGCCCCAACGCTCATCGTAGGTCAGCACGGAGTTGAACATCAGTTTGAGGTTGGTGCCCGACTTGGAATCCAACTGACCGCCGTCCACGCCCACCTGTACGGGACCGAAGTCCATATACTCGGTGAAATAGCGTTTGGAGTACGCACCCAGCGCCGCCGAACCCGTGGTACGCCATGTGAGCCCCTTAACGAACTCCACATTCAAGTAGGCTTGGGCATTGACGTAGTAGTTGTTGTCCTGAATATCGTGGTATGCGGCTTCGAGACCGGCAAAGTTCGGACCCGAACCGACCGAAGTGGGAGTCTGTGCGTAGTCGCCGTTCTCATCTTTCACTTCTGCCACCGGCACGGTACGGAAAGGCACCGTATGGTTGTATATCGACGAATTGGTCGAGGGATTGGTCTGCGTCATCGCGCCATACACCGACTCGCCTATCGAAACATGCTTGCCCAGTTTGTGGTCGAGGTTGGTACGGAACGAATAGCGTCGTGCACGCGTATCCATATAGGTACCTTTCTCGTCAAGGAAACCGAGAGACATAAACATCTTGGTTTTCTCCGTGCCGCCACTGACCGACACGTTGTATTCCTGCTCGATACCCGTACCGAACATCACTTTCATCCAGTCGGTATTCGGCAGTTCGCTTGCGCTCGTTGCGCCTAATAACTCAAGCGTATTGCCCGTACCCCATGCGTCACGGGCACGAATCCAGTCCTCGGTACCGAGAAGTTGGATATTCGAATTGATATTGCGCCAACCCACACGGGCATTCACGTCCACCTGTGTGCGCTCGGCGCGACCTTTCTTGGTAGTAATAAGAATGACACCACCCGCAGCCTGCGAACCGTAGATAGCCGCAGAGCCTGCATCTTTGAGCACCTCGATAGACTCCACATCGCGCATATTGAAGTTGAAGCCTGCATCCTGCGCCACACCGTCCACCACGTAGAGCGGAGCCATTCCGTTGAGCGACCCCGCACCGCGAATCATAATCTCGGCTGCCTCACCCGGCGAACCGCTACCCTTGGTAACCGTTACACCCGCAGCCAACCCCTGGAGCGACTCGGCAAGCGACTTGGAGGAGAAATCGGCAATCTCTTTGGACGACACCGACGAGATACTGCCCGTTACGTCGCTGCGCTTCTGCGTACCGTAACCAATCACCACCACGTCGTCCAGCACCTCCACATCTTCCAGCAGAGTAACGTTGTAAACCGACTGCCCGGCAGTAACCTTGATGTTCTGCGACTTAAAACCGACATACGACACCACCACCTGTTTGCCTGCGGCAACGTCCAGCGAGTAGTGTCCGTCGAGGTCGGTAATCGTACCGTTGCTTGTGCCGGCTTCGGCTATACTGGCACCGATAACAGGCTCGCCCTTCGAGTCCGTTACCACACCTTCTATCGGCATTGCCTGCAACGCCACCGCCGCAGCCAGACCTGCCATACACAAAAATACTCTATGAAAGATGTGCTTCATACGTGTATCTATATAAGGTTCGTTGATTAAAAATAGTTCTACAATATATTTTTCCCTACCCGTCCGAAATCACGTCCTAACCCTCTCGTGTCTTTCCCGAGTCTTCATCGGGTTATTAACGGGTTGTTCAGCAAGGGATAAGCAAGGGATGCGCAAGGGATAGGTTATGGATAGACTATGAATAAGCCGCTCTTTGACACCCCAAACCAAGAAAATGCCCAATGCCTTTCCGGCATTGAGCATTCACTTCCTGCATCAATCACTTAACCACTGCACCCAGAGCGTTGTACTTCACGCCATTGCTCAGGATATACAACTGACCGTTCTCCACGAACTTGCCGTTCTTCTCGACACTTGTCTCGGTATTCTCTACATCGGTAGAAGTCTTGACTACACAAGGAGCAGCATAGCCTATGGTCTCCATACCGAACATATCCTCATCAAAGTCGTTACTATAGAACTCCTCATCAAAACGACCGGTAGAAGGCAACGTTGCGAACAAGCAATCGCTATTGGGAGCCTGTACACCGTCTGCATCAACGTACCACTCGATACCGGCTTCAAACTTGCCATTCACAGTACCATAAGCAAACAAGAACAATTGACCATAAGCATATACAACAGTATCTTTCTGGATTTTAGCACCTGCAGCAGCATCTTTGTCTGCAATACATTGTGCCAAATTGAAAGTAGCACCATAGATATTGCCCTTGATTTGTTTCAAACGGTTGGTATCATCCTTCTTAGGACCGTAGTTTGTCCAAATGTTGGCAGCCAGACCACGGGTAGAACCTTCTTCCTTGGGAGTTTTAATGGCTTCTTCCCACTTGGTGCCGGTGATGTCGAAAGCAAGTGTTACTGTTTCACCAGGTTCAAAATCGTTAGCCTTGGCAAATTCGCCTTTCTCGCAATCCCATTTTACGATGTAACGACCATCTGCACCAACAGGATTGTTGATTTCAGCAGCAACCGCGCTCATACTTACCAAAGCGGCAGCAAGAACAAAAGTAAACTTTTTCATGATTATAAAAATTTAGTTGTTAAATAAAAAGTTGTGTCTCCACCTCCAATGTGTACATCGTCCCAAGTGAGACTGCACATTTTCGTTTTGACGGTGCAAAGGTACTACAACCCCTATATATCCCGAAATGATATAGTACGAATATAGATAAAATCGCACCTGTTTGCAGAATGTATTATACATAGTATAATAACACATTCGTGTATAGAATTTTCATATAGATTATTTATAGCCTGTATTTACCCTGTTTTTTATCTAAATCACCCCCACACGGAACCGACATTTGGAGGTATCGGAAAAAACGTGTAACTTTGCACAAGCAATTCCCGATAGGGACTGCCGACCATAACAAAAATATCAACCTGTCATACCCGATATGAACCATCAAGCACTCATTCTGTTCCTGTCAGCCTGTGCATTTTGTGCCGCACCTGTGTCGAACTATGCCCAAACCGCTCCCGCAGAGGGCAGCCACGTGTACGGCTTTCCTACCGACACCCTCCGCCACGGCTACTACAACCGCCCCTACGAGCGTTACGAGGCAGAGCCTGACCATTGCCTGACCAACGGCACCTTCCTTGCCGCAAGTGAAGACCAGCGCACCCTGCAATCGGAAGCCTCTCACCAGCAGGCACTCCAACTCACTGCCAAAGATGACTATGTCTCGTGGGTCATCAACCATGCCGGTGACGGACTCACCATACGTTTCTCCCTGCCCGACAACGAACAAGGCACAGGCACCACAGGCAGCCTTGCCGTCTATGCAGGCGAGGAACAAGTAGGCACCCTCGCACTCAACAGTTACTGGGCATGGCAGTATTGCACAGACAACTACCCCGACAACACACCCCGTACCACAGGAATCATACGCATGAAGTTTGACGAGACGCATATCCGTCTCTCCCGACCCGTGCAGACCGGTGAAACCCTCCGCCTTGTCAAGACCGACGACAACAACACCCCCTACACCATCGACTTTATCGAACTCGAACCCGTCCCCGCACCTGTCCGATACGAGGACATCACGGGCGACAAAGTCCAGTACACGGGCGGCTCACTGCTTGACTTCATCAATGCCAACACCGGCAAGACAATCTACATCCCCGAAGGACGTTGGGAGTGCGACAAACGCCTGTATATCAACAAGGACAACACCTCCATCATCGGGGCGGGCGAATGGTACACCGAAATCTTCTTCTCGGCACCGTCCGACAATGCCGCCACCTACCACCGGCGCGGCATAGAGGTCAGCGGCAGCAACACACGAGTCGAGGGACTCTATCTCAACACCGTCAACAACCAACGCTACTACCAAGCCAACTCCTCCTACCAGGTCGGCAAAGCCTTTATGGGCGCATGGGGCAAGAACAGCGTTATCCGTCATTGTTGGGCGGAACACTTCGAGTGCGGGGCTTGGATAGCCGACTACTCGAGTGTCGGATCCGAAAACCTGCTGGTAGAGCACTGCCGCTTTCGCAACAACTATGCCGACGGCATCAATTGCTCACATGGTTCCAACGGGCACACCATACGGTATTGTTCCTTCCGCAACAACGGAGACGATGATATGGCATCGTGGACCACAGCCCGTATGTGCAAGCACGTTACTTTTGAGTACTGCACGGCGGAGAACAACTGGAGGGCTTCCTCACTTGGTTTCTTCGGCGGCACAGGGCATACCGCACACCACATTGCCATATTCGACGGGCTTGAGTCAGGCGCACGCGTGAATGCCGACTTCGACGGACGTGGTTTCAGCAACACCGAGAATATCCTTCTCCACAACATCACCATCGTTCACTGCGGCTGTACATCAGGAACCAAAGGCACATCGGGCGACTTCTGGGGCAACCGGCAGGGTGCATTCAATATAGGCGGCACATCGCGCTACGACGTATGCAACGTACATCTCGACAGCATCACCATCCTCGACTCACGCAACAACGCCATCAGCATCATCGGTGGCGCACACTCCGTCACGGGACTCAGTATCCAAAACACATACATCCGCAATGCCGTCTGCGGCATCAGTTTCTCCGCTGCCAAAGGCGACGGCACCTGGTGCAATATCCTTTTCGACAACGTCAGCCGCCCTGTGGGAGCCTACAACAGCCAATGGACATGGACGGAGTCGGGCAACTGCGCCACCGCCCTACCCGTTATGCCGGACTTGCCCGAAGGCGATGCACGTATCTATGACCTCATGGGGCGACCCTGCGGCACGCTGAAGCAGGACTACTCCCACCTACGCACGGGCATCTATATAGTCAGCAGCGAACAAGGTACATACAAAATCGCCATTCCATGAAGCGCACCACGTTCCTTTGCCTGCTCTTTGCCGCTGCCGCTCTCTGCCCTTACGCGTATGCGTTTACCACAGAGGACATCGCCCTCCTTGAGGCGGAACTGTCCCGCAAAGACGAATACCAATCCGCCAAGCAACAGCGTATCGACTCATTGCGCCACGCTCCGTGCAGCACCTACGACCGGCTCCTGTCCCTTACCCTTGAGTATCAGTCCTATTCCTACGACACTGCCACAGTCTATGTGGAGAAACTCATAGACGAAGCCATGCACCTCCACTCCCATGAGAAGATGGTGCAGGCACGCACGCGCCATGCTTTCGTGTTCCTCTCCTCGGGTTTGTTCAAGGAGAGTGCCGATGTACTCGAAGATATGACGGGCGTGGACCAATGCCCGCGCGACATTCAGGCGGACTACTATATCACGTATTCGCGTCTGCTCTACGATATGGCGGACTACACCCACGGACAACTTGCCACCGATTATCGCACCCAGGGCTACCGCATGAGCGAACAAGCCCTTGCCCTTATCCCGCCGCAGGACACGGTACGCTACTGGTCCACCGCAGCCCAGTACGCCATGAAGCAGGACGATGAGACACTCGCCATCGAGCGTTTCGGACGGGCACTCGCATGCTCCACTATCTCTGAGCACGACCGTGCCATAGCCTACTCCTCGATGGGCTATCTCTATCAGGCACTGCAAGACACCGTCCGCTCCGAGCATTATTGGGTATTGGCTGCCGTTGCCGACCTGCGCAGTTGCACCAAAGAAGCCATTGCCATGAGCATCGTGGCACAACTCATGTACGACCACGGCGACATCAACCATGCCGCGCGATACATACAGCAGGCGATGGACGATGCGCAGTTCTACAATGCCCGACACCGTCAGTTATCCATAGGACGCATCATCCCTATCATCGAGCAACAGCAACTGCACACCATGCAGGAGCAGGCGCACCGTATCACGCGCCTTAACATCTGTCTCTACGTACTCTTAACGGGATTGCTCATTACCTTTCTGCTGCTCTACAACCGCCATCGCGCTTTGCGCCGTACGAAGCAGGTGATACAGCAGTCCAACCTGCAACTCACCGAGGCGAACCGTATCAAAGAGGAGTGTATAGCCACATTCTTGTGCAATGAGAGCAGTGTGTATAGTAAGTTGGAGAAGTACCAACGCTATGTCAAGCGTCGTGCGCAGGACCGCCGTATGGACGAACTGCAGTTGGTGCCGCAATATGCCGATGTGCGTATGCTGCGCAACGACTTCTACAAACGCTTCGATACTATGTTCCTGCACATATATCCCGACTTTGTGGAGCGGTTCAACGCCCTCTTGCGTCCCGACAGCCAAATCACCCCGCGCCAAGGCGAACTTCTCAACGCGGAGTTGCGCATCTTTGCTCTTATGCGTCTCGGCATCACAGACAACCAGCAGATAGCCAATCTGCTCGATTACTCGGTGAATACCATATACACCTACAAGACCCGCATCAACAACAGCACCGACCTCCCGCAGGACACCTTCCGCCGTCGCCTGATGGAGATATAATCCTTGATGTATGTGCCTATAAGTTTACAAATCGCCGTATCTCATCCATGGCAAACCCCCGTTGCAGGCAGAAACGTATCACCTGCTCGGGACTGCCTTTTTTCTTCCGTACCACTTTCTCCAGTATGCGAAAATACTCGCTTTCATCGATGTCTTCCAAGGCTGCGGATATGTATGCACTCGGCAGATGTTTCGCCTGTAATGCCGCCCGTATCTTCACACGTCCCCAACCCTGGTACAGCAGTTTGTCGTGCACAAAGGCTCTGCAATAGCGTGCTTCGTCTATATATTTATCCTCTATTAGACGCTCTGTTACCTCGTCTGCTTGTGCAGATGTGGCACCCCATACGCACAGTTTGTCTCTCATTTCCGACACACAATGTTCTGCCTGAGCGCAGTATGCCTCCGCCTTACTCTGCAATTCTGCCATAGACCATTCGCGCTTTTCCATATATATCCCGTCTTAGTTGCACATCTTTATATCCCAATCCGCATAGCAAATCGCACATCTCATCGCTGTATGCCTCGTTTATCTCGAAGAACAAGTGCCGTCCTTTCCGTATCCCGGCTATCCTGCGATAGAAGCGTAATGGGTCATTATCGGGTACAAACAGAGCACTTGCAGGTTCATAATCCAATACCCGCTTGTCCATACCCGCACGTTCACGCTCACATATATACGGCGGATTGCTTACGATAATGTCAAAATCCCCGATTTCATCGGATAGTATATCCCGTTTTTGCCATTGTATATCCACGCCATTATGCACTCCGTTCTCACGCGCTATCGCTAATGCTTCTTCACTCACGTCTATCCCTGTTACTTGCCAAGCGGGGCGATGCCGTTTCAATGCTATGGCGATGCACCCGCTACCCGTGCCTATATCCGCGACCTTCAATGCAGGAGAACCCGATGAAATCATGCTTTTTTGCAAAGGGAACATCTCCGATACCCAGTCCACCAACTCCGCTGTCTCGGGGCGTGGTATCAGTGTGTCAGGGGTTACTCGGAGGTCTAATCCCATCCACTCGGTATGCCCGAACACATATTGCACAGGCTCGTGCCGGCGCAGTCGTTGCAGTATGATTTCCATATCCGGAGAATTTTCTGTATCTTTGCAACGTGTAAGCAGTTCGGTTCGGCTCAACCCCGTAGCCTCTTCTGCCACCCACCATGCCAAATCGCGCAACTCATACTCGTCATAGTAGCCGCGCAAGGCTTCGGTAATATATGTAACCAAAGGAATCATGTTGCAAAGATAGTGTTTTTTTCTGATGTATGGAAACCAACGATAGCAAATACATGCACCGTTGCCTGCAGTTGGCGCGTCTCGGTGAGTACTATGTAGCCCCAAATCCTATGGTGGGTGCCGTTCTTGTATGCCGGCAGGGCGATAAGGAATGTATAGTGGGAGAAGGCTGGCACCGTCAGTACGGCGGACCGCATGCGGAGGTCAATTGTTTTCTTGATGCAGAGAGCCGCCGGCATAATGCAAATTGGACAATGCAGGATTGCACCCTCTATGTCAGCCTTGAACCGTGCAGCCACTATGGCAAGACACCTCCTTGTGCCAATCTGATAGTGGAGAATGGGGTCAAACGTGTAGTAGTGGGCTGTACAGACCCCAACCCCAAAGTAGCAGGACGCGGCACCGAGATACTCCGCGATGCAGGCATAGAGGTTACCATAGGTGTATTGGAGCAGGAGTGCCATGAACTCAACAAACGTTTCATGTGTCTGCAAGAGAAACATCGCCCGTATATCACGTTGAAATGGGCGGAAACGGCTGATGGCTACCTCGACAGAGCACGTACCGATGGCAGTCCCGTGGTTATCTCCACGCCCCTTACCAAGCAACTCGTCCACCAACAGCGGGCGGAGAATATGGCTATCATGGTGGGTACGCGCACTGCCCTTCTCGACAACCCGAGCCTGCGTACAACCCGATGGAACGGGCGGAATCCGATACGTATTGTCCTTGATAGGCACCACCTGCTGCCACCCGATGCCAAACTGTTCTCACCCGATGCCGAGACTATCGTCTATAGCGACTGCACCGATTGGCAGTATATCCTCAGCGGCCTGGCAGCGCGTAATATCCATTCGGTGTTGGTAGAGGGTGGAGCCACCTTGCTCAATTATATCATCAGTACAGGCATTTATGACGAAGTGCATATCGAGATGAGCAACCGCAAATTGGCAGATACGCCCGATTTCAACGGAGTCAAAGCACCCGATATGCACTTGCATACGATGCCCAAAATGGTAGATAATCATATTATTTATATCGAAAAGTTTGCGTAACTGTATCTTTTTTTGTACTTTTGCCACGCTAAGGCAAATCAGGTTGTCTTATCAAGATTAGTATTAACCTTTCATACCACAACCCATGAAGACTCTCACAGTATCGACTCGTGCACAGAAGATGCCGATGTCACCCATTCGCAAACTGGCGAAGTACGCCGACATGGCGAAGCGCAATGGCGTCAAAATCTATCATTTGAATATCGGGCAACCGGATATTCATACACCCGAATGTGCCTTGGAGGCTATCCGCGACTATCATCAGGACATCCTTTCCTACTCCCCCTCGCAGGGCGACCAGTCCTTGCGTACCAAGATGGTAGGCTATTACGCAGACTATGGCATAGACCTCTCACCCGATGAGATTATTATCACAGCAGGCGGCTCCGAGGCTATTATGTTTGCCTATATGGCATGCCTCAACCCTGGCGATGAAATCATCGTTACCGACCCCAGTTATGCCAACTATATGGCGTTTGCCATCTCGTGCGGTGCCATAGTAAAGCCGGTCAAGACACGTATCGAAGACGGTTTCAAACTGCCGTCGGTGGAGGAGTTCGAGAAGCAAATCACGCACAAGACACGTGCTATTCTTATATGCAACCCCAATAATCCCACGGGTTATCTCTATACCCGTCAGGAGATGTGCCAACTGCGCGACCTCGTCAAGAAGTACAATCTCTACCTGCTTTCCGATGAGGTGTATCGTGAGTTTATCTACACCAAACGACCCTACATATCGGCTTTCCACCTCGATGGAATCGAGGAAAACGTGGTGCTTATCGACTCTGTCAGCAAGCGTTACTCGGAGTGCGGTATCCGTATCGGGGCTTTGATAACCAAGAACAAAGAGGTGCACAATGCCGTCCTCAAGTTCTGTCAGGCACGTCTCTCGCCGCCTTCGTTAGGTCAGGTAATAGCAGAGGCATCGTTATCCACACCGCACGAGTATATGGAGCAGGTGTACGACGAGTACCTGTCGCGCCGTAACTTCCTCATCGACCAACTCAACCAAATCCCGGGTGTCTTTGCTCCCACGCCTATGGGTGCGTTCTATGTGATGGTACACTTGCCTGTGGACGACACCGACAAGTTCTGCAAATGGTGTCTCACCGACTTCCAATACGAGGGGCAGACCATCATGATGGCTCCCGGTAGCGGTTTCTACTATGATTCCGAAGACGGACGCCAGCAAGTGCGTATGGCGTATATCCTCAACCGTGAGGAACTCGCCAAGGCAGTCAAGGTACTCCGCAAGGCGTTGGAGACGTACAACAGCCTGCAAACACAGCCTGCAAAGGCGTAAGTTTTTCTGAAGACGACGCGGCTCGCGTCGTCTTTATCTTAATTGAGTCCCTCCTTTGGAGGTGAAGGAAATACCGCCTTATTGCGGATTTCCGGTTGGTGCCTTGTGGACATCATAGAACTCCTTAATCAGTTGGGGAGGTCTTTTCTATATCCTACACTTTCCCGTCGCAGAGGAGATACAGCAATCTTAAAAAATGACACTTTTTTGCGGTAGCGAGGTGGTAACGAGTTGGTAACGCTTTCCTAACGAGTTGGTA
>CAKVBV010000003.1 GCA_934725535.1 uncultured Bacteroidales bacterium
TCTATGAGTCTCGGTCTCGCAACATCAAAACAACCGATTTCCCCTTATTCTCCAAGCGCAGTCATTTTACGGATGACTCGGTGACGACCATTGCCGTAGCGGACTGGCTGCTTCACGACCCTGTTCGCTCGCAACAAGGGCTGGAGGACAGCCTTGTGAAATGGGGACACAAGTATCCGCATGCCGGCTATGGCGGTGCTTTCAAACGTTGGTTGTTTCAGCCGGAAGTTCTTCTTACTATGCAAAACGGGTATGAAGAGACCATGAATGGCATTCCACGTGGAGTTCGGCATCCCTACAACTCATGGGGCAATGGTTCGGCAATGCGTGCTTCGGCATGCGGCTGGTTGGCGCAGTCCGTGGAAGATGCCCTCGACCTTGGCAGGCGTTCTGCTATGATAACCCACAACCACCCCGAAGGCATCAAAGGAGCGCAGGCGGTGGCTACTGCCATCTATCTGGCACGAACAGGGAGCACAAAAGAGGAAATACGTCTGTATCTTGAGGAGACTTTCTGCTACGACCTCAGTCGCAAATGTGATGATATCCGTCCTACGTATCATTTTGATGTGTCTTGTCAGGGTACATTGCCTGCCGCCTTGGCGGCATTCTTCGATAGTCACGATTTCGAGTCGGCGATTCGTCTGGCGGTCTCCTTGGGCGGGGATAGTGATACCATCGCCTGTATCACGGGTGGCATTGCGGAAGCATTCTACCACGAGATACCGGCAACCATTGTCGAAGAAATGCACCATCGTCTCCCCGAAGAGTTCTGGACGGTTATCAACGAACTGTATGCAGCAGTGTCTGACAACTATACAAACAACAGGGTGAACGCAACCGACCCCAAACCTCAGTCCCGTATTACCCCCGATTATATATCGGAGTTGCGCCCCAATGAGGTCTTTGTCTTTGGCAGCAATGTGCGGGGTATGCACTATGGCGGAGCGGCGGCGTTTGCAGTCGGGCGGTTCGGAGCAATTATGGGGCAAGGCGAGGGCTTGCAAGGGCATAGTTATGCCATTCCCACAATGGAGGGTATGGAGAATATGCGTGCTGCCGTGGACAGGTTCATTGCTTTTGCACAAGAGCACCCCGAACTCACATTTCTGGTAACGCCCATCGGCTGCGGCATTGCGGGCTACACGCCCGAAGACATTGCCCCTTTGTTTGTTGCGGCGAAAACATTGGACAACGTACATCTGCCCGAGTCGTTTTGGAAACACATTACAGAGTAGAGCACCAATAAGTGGCTATGCAACGAACGGTTAAACTTTTAGTTACCCTATCGGCAATCGCGGTGGCGGTCATTGTCAGTTAGTAACTAATTATTGATAATACAGCGAGCCGTCCGTTCAAAAGAGTCGAGCCTACATAATGCCTGACCAACAGCCCCCCTATCGGTTATATCGAACTCACGTTAAAATAACCACATATAGGGATTGTGCAACCCGCAGAAATATAGTACCTTTGCACCCGAAATCAAGACATTGCGTTTATTCGCCGATGAGGAAGGCTTTACTCATACTAATCGCCTGTGTATCAATGCTGACCATACAGGCACAAGTAGAAATCGTACTCACCGACTCGCTCACGGGAGAGCGTATCGGTGATGTCTCCGTCTTGGCATTGGAGACGGGGCAAGGCGGCATCAGCAACCCGCAGGGTGTGGCGCGGCTGAACCTCGCCAAGGGTGCCTACACCTTGGACATCACCCACCTTAGTTACCGCGAAGTGCTGCTGCCCGTAGAGGTAACAGACCCAAAACAAATCATTCGCATACGCCTCGTACAGCAGACACAGACGATTGAGGAAGTGGTGGTTACCGCAAGCGAGTCGCAAGGCGCATCGTCCGCCTCGGTAGTCGGCAAAGAGGCTATGCAGCACCTCCAACCCTCCAGTTTCGCAGACATAGTGAGCATGCTCCCTGGTGCCAGCACACAAGCCCCCAACCTGACCTCTGCGAACACCATCAAACTGCGCGAAGCAAGCAACGGCTCCACAAGCAGCGACTACGATGCCGCCTCACTCGGCACCAGTTTCGTGGTGGACGGTGCCCCTATCTCCACCGATGCCAATATGCAGTACGTGCAGGGCGGCAGCAGCGGGCAGGACGACCAGCGGCAGGTGGTGAACAAAGGCGTGGACATGCGTACTATCTCCACCGACGACATCGAGAAGGTGGAGATAATCCGCGGCATCGCAGGTGCGGAATACGGCGATGTAACCAGCGGCGTGGTCAAGATAGAGCGCACTATGAAGCCCACCCCGTGGCGGGCGCGCTTCAAAGCCGACGGGTTCAGCAAACTCTTCTACGTAGGCAAGGGCGTAGGTTGGAACAACGACCGCACCGTACTCAACGTGGGGCTCGACTACCTCAATGCGAAGAACGACCCGACCAACACCCTCGAGAACTACCAGCGTATCACCGCTTCTGTGCGACTGCAGAACCGCTGGCGCGTGGACGACACCAATATCCGTTGGCAGAACTGCCTCGACTACACGGGCAGCATTGACAACGACAAACTCGACCCCGACATCAACCACAACAAGGAAGACTCCTACCGCAGCGAGTATCACCTGATGAAATGGTGCAACACAGTGAACATCAGCAACAAGAGTCAGCAGTTCTGGTCGTTTGCCCTCACGGCAAACATCAGTTATTCGCTCGACCGAATCCGTCAGACCAAGTTCACCCAACTCACCACTCCCATCCAGCCCGCCATCGACAATATGCAGGAGGGCAACGCCGATGTGGGCTTGCTGCCGTACCAGTACATCGCACACCACCTTGTGGACGGCAAACCGATGAACGTCTTCATCCGCCCCAAAGCCAACTTCTTCTTCCATACGTGGACGCTGGAGCATAAAGTGGCAATGGGCATTGAGTGGAAATACGACAAGAACTTCGGTCGCGGACAGGTGTACGACCTCACGCGCCCGCTCAACTACTCGTCCTACTTGCGCCCGCGGGCGTACAGCGACATACCCGCCTCCAACCAGTTGGCATGGTACATTCAGGACGACATCAATATCCCCATACGCAAGACCTCTTTCGACCTCGAGATAGGTCTGCGCGGCACATCGCTGATGGGGTTGGACAAGGAGTACACCATGCATGGCAAGTGCTACCTCGACCCGCGCGTGAATCTGATGTACAATATCCCCGTCAAGGGCGGCAAGGTCTATATCGCTGCGGCGGTCGGACAGCACACCAAGATGCCGACACTGCTGCAACTCTACCCGAACCTCCTCTACGAAGACCTCAAGGTGCGCAATGTCACTATCTCGCAGGACAGCATCATGAACATCTACACCCACATCATCGACCCGACGAACTACCAACTCTCGCCCGCCCGCAACCTTAAGTGGGAGGTACGCGCAGGGCTTGAGATACACCAGCACCGCTTCTCGGTCACCTATTTCCAAGAGCGCATGAACGATGGCTTCCGCTCGTGGAAGAACTGCGCACCCTACACCTACACCGTGGATTCCATTGCACCCAACGGCGACCGCACACCGCTGACCTACAGCAAGTTGCTCACCTATTCCATGACCACCAACGGCAGCGAGATATTCAAGCAAGGTGTAGAGTGGCAGTATTCCAGTCCGCGTATCCCTGCTATCTGCACACGTTTCACCGTCAACGGCGCATGGCTGCGTACCACCTACCAGAACTCGCAGGCGGTCTTCTCCACCGACAAACTGTCCGAAGTCATCAACGGCATTGCCGTACGCGATATGTACATCGGCTACTACGACTGGACGGAGGGCACTATCCGCGAAAACCTCAACACCAACCTCATTGCCGATGTCTATATCAAGCCGCTCGGACTCACGGTGAGTGCCACTTTCGAACTCAACTGGTACACCGCCTCGCAGACGCTCTACAAGGACGGCACGCCAATCGCCTACATGGACCTCAGCGGCGAACTCAAGCCCTATCGCGAGGAGGATAAGTCCAATCCCTACCTCCGTGCGCTCACTTTCACCTACAACGCCGACCAGTTCCGCCGCAAGACCGTGCCCTTTGCCGGCTATCTCAACCTGCGTGTGCAGAAGAGTATCACCAAGTATGCCGACCTGGCATTCTTCGTAAATAAACTGTTAGACTACCTTCCTGACTACCAAGTGGACGGCATTACCATTCACCGCAGTGCCAGTCCCTATTTTGGTATGGAAATCAACTTGAAACTATGATGAAAACGTCAAGACTATTCTTCCAATCTGTCGCAATAGCGGCTGTATGCTTTGCCACAAACGCCTGCACACCTCGCGTGGACGTGTCGCAGAACCTCTGCCCCGTAGAGATAACCATGTCACTCCCGTCCGTGGCGGACACGCTCTCCGAGCATGCCATTCGCCTCAGCGAAGTGGCTATCACCTTCAACGACCTCAACATGAGTACGCAACAGGTTGTCACACCCGACACATTCGTCTTCGACACCGCCGCCTATACCGTCCGTTTTGCCTCCAAGGTGCGGGCGGGCTACTACGACATCAGTGCCACAGCCTCCATGCTGCTCGACACCGTCTCCGTGCGCCTGCACGCGTATATACAAGGTGTCTCTATCATAGCCAACCCCACCGACACCGCACCCGCATCGCTCCGCTTGGATGCCAACGTGGTGCAGGACTGGAGCACCGACTTCATCTTCGCCGAACTCTCCACCTCCGGCACGCAGACCCCGCAGGGCAAGAACTATGTCGGCGACAGTTACTTCGTCCTTTACAACAACACCGACGACACCCTCTATGCCGATGGCGTGGTGTTGCTGGAATCCAAACTCAAGAACGTGCAGAAGTACGGCAGACTCGACCCTTATTTCATATCCGAGTGCTTTGGTGCGGACGCTATCTACCGCATTCCGGGCAACGGCAAAGACCACCCTGTAGCCCCGGGCGGCACCGTCCTCTTGGTGGACAACGCACAGAACCACAAGCAGGCGAACCCCGTCTCTTTCGACCTCAGCCATGCGGACTTCGAGTGGTACGACCAATCCACCAATGCCGCCGTCACGGACATCGACAACCCCGATGTCCCCAACATGGACAAACTCTACTGCTACACCCTCACCATCTGGCTCCCCAACCGCCAGGGCAATACCTCTTTCGCCCTTGCACGCTTCCCCGAGGGGCTGTCCGACTCCGCCTACCTCACCGACTATCGGTTGGAATACGACTACACGCTTGTTACCAACGCCGGCAACTTCGATATGCACTCCAGCTGCTACCGCGTACCCAACGAGTGGATAATCGACTGCGTCAACACCTGCCCGCGTACCGCCTACCAGTGGACAGTAACCGCCCCGAGTCTGGACGCAGGCTGGACATACATCGGCGACATCGGCTCCGACAAGCAACGCTTCGGCAAGTGTGTCCGTCGCCGCGGGTGCGTGGAGAATGGCGAACCTGTCCTGCTGAGCAACGGGCGCAGTATGCTGCAGGACACCAACAACTCCACTATGGACTTCCTACCCGCACAACCCTCCGATCCGACATATTTCAGATAGTGTCCCCGCATCAGATATGTAAGTAACAATTCTTCATTCTTAATTTTTCATTCATAATTCCTTGAACGCTCTTCTTGTCATCATCACCTCATTGCTCTTGGACACCACCTCCACGCAAGCCTACGTGCAGGGGCGGTTCGGGCAGTCCGCCATGCCTCTTGCGGGCGTGCAGGACGGCGGTTTCAGTGTGCAGGCACAATCGGTGTTTGACATCAACGATGTCAGCCGCGTCTTCGGCGAAGCCGGCTACACATGGGGGCAGAGCGAGGGCAACCGTTGGGTGGAGAATGCCGACTACGAACTTCTCTATCCCTACCTCACCTGCGACACCATCGGCGGCGGCATGCGCTCCGAACAGTACTCTTTCCGCGGGGGATACCGCATGGCGAAGCACCACATCATCTGGCACCTCGCACTCCAGTATCGTGCCTTGCAGAGTTACCGCAGCATCGACCCCCGTCCCAAAAACAAGGTGGCGGACTTGCGCATCGACGGCTCTGTCGGCTACATCGACGACCGTTACGCCTACTCCCTCGTGGGGCAGGTCGGGCGATACAAGCAGAACAACACCATATCCTTCTACTCCGAGGCGGGCAACTCCACCATCTACCACCTTGTGCAGACCAACGAGGACTATGCACGCTTTGCGGGTGACTTCACCGCGTCCTACTACCACGGCTTCACCGCAGGCGCACAAGCCATGCTCCAACCCCGCCTGCGCGGCTGGCTGGCGGGAGTGGACTACCACTATCTCTCTGTCACCAAGGAACTGAATAGTTCCACCTTCACGCCCATCGCCCTGCTCCGCACGCACGACATCGGAGCCCAACTTGGCTATGCTGCTCCCCTGTGGCGCGTCTCACTGCAGGCTGCCTATGTCCTCCGCACGGGCACGCAATACTATTATGGCGATGTCGCAGGCAACTACTACCATTTGCTATACAAGGCAGCCAACTACCGCGAGCAGCAGTGCCGCATCAATCTCAGTGGCTCTTACCGTCTCAACCTCCCCGTCGGATATATGTGCTTTGCTGCCGATGCTGACTATCTTCATAAGATTCCCTCATCACTCTCTGCCACACCCGCACATCCCTACTTCCAAGACCTCTCTGCCTACCTCACGGCATCGCAACTGCACACTCTTCTCTCTGTCCGCTACACCTTCCCGTTGAAAGGTCGCTATGCATGGTTCGTCGAACCCTCCGCCGCCTACACCCATTATCTATCCTCCTCTTCCGCCGGCTCTGTCACCTGCGTCCCCCTTCTCCAATCCACCCTCTCCCCCGCCACTTTCGGTTGGCAGGTCTCCCTCAAAACAGGTATCAGTTTCTAATACTTTTCGATGCCCTGTTTGGGAGACGATGCATGGGAGACGACGCGGCTCGCGTCGTCAACAACTGGGGACGCGGACGCCCTCGTCCGCGGTAATTTAGGCATACGCCTATTGGATAACGCATCTCGCGTCGTCAAAAAACATAAGGTTGCCTAATCAAGTTTGGCAGCCCCCTTTTTCCTGTGTATCTGTATTGTTTCTTAGCAGGGCGATAATATCGCCCGCTTATAGTCTCGTGTCTTTGTCGGGTTAAGTGTATGAGATTAGTATGTGATTAGTATGAGATTAGTATGTGATTAGTATGTGATTAACGAGAGGATAGCGGGTGGATAAGTAATCCGAAACGGCTGCAAAGACCGCCTATTTTACGAGCACGAAACCTGCACCCGCAGCACATGCCATAGCACCGTCGGTGTCTTCACGGTCGCCTATCACCATACACTGGGTGGGAGCAACTTGCATACGGCTTGTAACCGCGTCTATCAACTGGCGTGCAGGTTTCAGACCGCCCAACGCAGGAGCAGACACAGCCCAATCATACAACGATTTCTCTATACCGAGAGCATTCAGTTTTTCTTCTACGCAGTCATAGTCAGATAGTATGACTACACGTACATTAAGTGCATGACACTGCTCCAAGAAAGGCACCACCCATGCACGAGGTCGGTATTTACGCCGTATCACATCCACCATCAGCGGCATATAGCACGTATGATACCACCATTTCATAAAACTGATGGTACACAAGCGATGGCGTATCATATTGGCAAAAAATGCATCATAGAAAGCCTCCCTGCTACCATACCATTGACCGCGCATAGCCTTACGCACACGACGCTCTTTGGCAAGTAGCGGACTCTCCAATATATCACCCAAGAACATACGAACACCCAAGCCGTGCTTGTCGTATATCGTACCGTCAAGGTCAAGTACCACTACCTTGATTTCAGGACGCAATATGGATGCTGTTATCTCCACCGCAAGAGGATACCACAAAAACTATACCAATTCGACAAAACACTTTCATTTCGTATGCAACAGGGCATATATCAGACCATAAAGACAACATACTATATGTTTATAATGATTAACAAACATTCGGGGGGGTAATTACTATAAATAAACATTTGTAATATGATAAAAATCAAATATAAATGCCGCGTTCCCTTGTACACTTAGTAGATAAACCGTACCTTTGCATACGAAATGATAAAATAACCACAAAAACAAACAAGTGTATGAAAAAGCATTTTTTAGGAGCATTATTGCTTGCTATGGTAGCAATGATTGCCGGTTGCGAACCCGAACAACAAGGGGAAAGCCCGAAGACTTCCAATGAATCAAAAGAGTACCTCTTTGAGACCGGCAAGCAGATGATAGGCACTTTCAATGCCAACGACCAGAAAGAGGCGGTTGAGTTTGCCGAGGGCGTATACCGCCGCTACGAAGACTTCAACTGGGAGCAAATCAACGATGACTTCTACGATGAGTTCACCAACGGACGCTACAAGGCTATCTTCTCTATGCCACGCCGCGTAGCACACATTGCTGCAGGAAAGCGTATGCCCGCTGCCAAGGATGCGTCCTACCTGTTCTCATTGGCGGGTGAGGGAACCACATTTACATTCAACGATGCTACTGAGACCATCGACATCAAACGCAACACCACCGGTGAGGTGATTGTCAACTTCAAAGACGAGAACGGTACAGCGTGCCAACTGCGTATCTGGGGCGAAGGCAACGAAACCGAATACTCCTATACCTACAAGAAGTACAAATGGGTATGCGACGAATATGATTGTTACAATGAATTTGTAGGCAATATGACCATTGCAGCCAAAGTACCTGCTACCCTGAAGATGACACTCAAACAGGGCGACAAGGAAATCATCGGCTTCACTATGTCATTGGATACCAAGAAGAACGACCATATCAACCTCAGTTACGACATCACCGTAGTCAATATGAAGGTAACATTCGATGCCAAGGTAAACAGCACCAACGCCGCAGTAGCGTTCGGTTACACCTATGGCACCACACCGTTGCTGACGGCTTCTGCCAACCTGCCCAAGTACCAACTGATAGACAAGCAGGACAAGCAGACATGGGAAGAGTGGCTCGAACTGTACGATGAGCGTTACGAACGCCTCTTGGGTCAGATAGGTGCAGGCGAGGCTAAGGTGGATATCCTGGGCAAAGTGCAAGTCAAAGCCACTGTAAACGACTTCGCAGCACTCTACGACGACTACACCGCATGGGACAATAAGTATTACGACTATAATTACGAAGACTACAGGCACAAATACACCTACTACGATGACTATTATGGTGAAAAAATAACCGACTACTACTATGCTTGGTGGGAGACACCCGTCCGTTCATTGGAAGCCCAAGAAGCATACTGCAAGTTGTACAACGACCATTGCAATGCGGCTGTGTACTATGGCAACGACACCGAGCAGGCCAAGTTAAAACTCCAACCCTATAGCAAGGACGGCTCCGAGTACCTGAACAACGGCAACAGAGTACAATACACCTACTACGACACCGAGTATGTATTCTACTTCCCCAAGGACGATACCAGTTACTCTTTCGAGGACTACTTCACCTCAAGCAAGTTCAAGTCGTTGGTAGATATGGTGGAAGACCTCATCAACTCGTACATTGACTTGGACAACGAGTTTGGGCTTGAGCACATCCACTTCGACATAGACTGATACGCATATAGCGCATTATGAATAGATTGTTGGTGGCAACATTCTGTATGGCAAGTAGTTTGTCCGTCCTCGGGCAAACTACTTTCAGTACTGTCCACACCGCTGCCGACACTGTTCAGATAGACCGTGAGTTGGACGAAATAGAGGTGGTCCGTGAGCGCACCGCACAAATGGTACAGGTACACAGCAACAAACTGATAATCAATGCCAACCATATCCAAACGATGCCCAAGTTCCTTGGCACGAGCGACCCGATACGTTACCTCCAGTCCCTCGCAGGCATACAGACCAACAACGAGACCTCTACCGGCATACACATACAGGGCTGCGACGACTACCAGACACTCACTGCCATCAATGGCGCACCTGTCTACTACCCCAACCACCTGCTGGGGCTGTTCTCTACATTCATAGCACCGCATTTCGAGACTATCGAAGTGGAGCAGAGCGAGCACAACGGACTCATGGAGAACCGAATAGGCGGCTATGTCAACCTCACCACACCCGCCAAGCAACCCAAACGCTTTGGCATGACGGGCAACATCGGACTCGTCAACTCCGACCTCACACTGACTATCCCTTGCGGCAAAAAGAGTGCGCTCTACCTATCAGGACGAGGATGCTATATCAACTTGCTATACAAACGATGGTTGCAAGTGGAAAATATGCAACTCGGCTATACCTTCGCCGATGCCAACATCACCTATGCCATACACCCTACAGACCGCGATGAGGTGGGCATCAGCAGTTTCTATAGCCACGACTACCTGAATGTCGCAAGCCCGTCTATGGACGTAGCACTCCGCTGGCAGAACGCTATGGGGCAGTGCTACTGGCAGCGCAAGTTACGCAAAGGGCAGTGGCGCACCACCCTCAGCAGTTCCTACTATGGCAACAACGGCACACTGACACTGCCCATAGGCAACGGCAGCCTGCAGTCAGGCTGGTCATCCATTGACCTTAAAAACCGCTTCCTATATACCCTGCGCAACGATATGTCTCTATCCTGCAGTGCCGACTACACCCACTACCTCAACACACCCGTTCAGGTGGCGGACTCGGGTATCATGGTCATACAAGGCAACCGGCTCCCACTACGGCAAGGACAGGAGGTATCCCTTGGCGTCAACCTGCTCCACGAAGTCGCACACTGGTTCTCCTACTCTGTCGGACTGCACGGCAGTGCCTTCCACTCCACCCGCTGGTACGGTGGCTGCGACCCGCGTATCACACTCACCTTCACACCCGCACCCCGACATCAACTCACTGCCTACGCGGGCATGTACTCACAGTACTTCCACAAGGTCTGTCTCACACAAGGCGGACTGCCCACCGACTTCTTCACCCTCGCCGACTCTGCCTTTGTCCCCGAACGTGCCATTACCACAGGACTACGCTACACCGCCCACTTCTTCGACCGCAAGTACACCCTCCAAACGGAAGCATACTTCAAGCAAATATACCACATCATTGAGTCGCAAGGCAACATCCTTGCACTCGTCAACAACGGCTTCGACTACCATAGCCTGCTCACACCTGCCGACGGACGCAATGCAGGACTGAACCTTATGTTCCAGAAGAACAGCGGTATCCTCACAGGCTATATCTCCTACTCCTACGGACGCGCATTGCGCAAGATACCTTCCCTCGACGGCTCACAGCACTATATCTATGCCGCTTCCTATGAGCGGGAGCACGACCTCAATATCGTACTCAATGCCAACTTCGCCAAACGTTGGCACATCAGCGCACAGTTCGTACTGGCTTCAGGCATACCCTACACGCCCGTAGAGGAGGTATATATGCTCAACAACAAACTCTTATGGCGGTACGGCAAGTACAACAGCAGCCATATCCCCACATACCACCGTCTCGACATCAGTTGCTCCTACGACATTATCAAGCGCAAAGGACACGAACTCGGCATCAACCTCTCTATCTACAATGTCTATTGCCACCGCAATGCGCAGTTTGTGGTCTATCGCGACGACTTTACACCCGTTTACGGCTCTGCCCTATCCACCATCATTCCGTCTGTCAGTATCTATGGCACGCTGTAAATATATCATCTGCACCCTGTTGTGCGTATGCGCAGTGGCTTGCCGACAGGAAGAACCTGCCATATCACACCTTGTGGTCGAAGGTTGGATAGAACCGGGACAGCACCCCGTTGTCATGCTCCACCGCAGTTGCCCCTACAGCCAAATAGACACCGCCTACGACGACATCGAGGGCCTTGTAGCCGACTACCTGATTCCCTTCGGCAAGGTTACTATCAGCAACGGAGACACCACCGTCGTACTTACAGGGCGGGTTAATCGCTCATATATGCCCCCATACACCTACTCTTCCGTCTATATGAAAGGCGAGGAGGGCAAGACCTACTGCCTGACCGTGCAAGCAGGAGACTACCATGCCACTGCGCAAACCACCATTCCGCGACGGGCTGCCTTTGACTCCATCCGTACAGAACTATACGGCGAAGACCGCGTACAAGTAGTCGGATATATGCACCAAGTGCCGCCACATACACACTATCTCATCTTTGCACGTTACTCCTACGACACCCAGTACCTGCTATGCCCTCTTGGAGCCATATCTTCGCCCGACAGCATTGCTGATTTGCAAGTCAACATCTATAGCCCTTATGGAGAAAACGACAGCACAAAAACATTCACAAACGCTATGTTCCGGCAATCGGAAAAGAACGGTGTGTTTGTCAAGATAGCCTCTGTCAATGAAGAGGAGTTCGCTTTCTGGAACTCATTCAGCAGCACTGCGCTCACTTCGGGTGTCCTTTTCATGCCCATACGGCAAAACATCACCTCCAATATCCACGGCGGCATAGGCTACTGGTGCGGCATGGGCAGCACCGAACACTATGTACCCCTCTCACACTCCCGCACCTACACCTATCCCCATTAACCTCACATAGGAACAATGCTTGGAGAGCGACACTGGGAGACGACGCTTGGGAAACGACGCGGCTCGCGTCGTCAAATTGTCAATACGGGACTTAACTATATGATACGTATTATTGAGCCCCCTCTCTGAGGGGGTTGGGGGAGTCTCGGGTTAAGAGTATGATATTAGTATGTGATTAGTATGTGATTAGTATGAGATTAGTATGTGATTAAGCAATGGATAAGCCGGAGATATGCAACCTTCCACACATACATAGTATTCACGTGAAAGTCTTATCAGTTGTCCCCTTTCTATTTTCTCCGTTCTAATTGTAAATAATTTTGCATACCCACAAAATTTATTGTACCTTTGTAGCCGAAAGCAAAATATACCACAAGTGCATACATGGTTCGGTATATTGTATATGCGTCTTTTCGGCTCTGTGGCACATAGTGAACAACAGGAACCAAGTCCCCCTGTTTATGGGACTATAAACTGATAAACAACAGCCGCGCCGTGGGTGGGAGGAAGTGTCGCTCCTGTGCAGCCCTGCGGGGGGACAGGTAGGTGAAATGCCTACGAGGACATAATAAAAGGCGTTTGTTAACGCTTGTTTTGGTAACTTGAAACCTATCAATTTTCTTACCATCCAAGACAAGAAAGTAACGAATGTCTACGGGATGTGTATTCCGCCGTGCATCTATGGTGCAACTATTGGCTGTTATGGCTGATAGTGTGCCGTAGTGTATTGGTGTATATACATATTCGGCGTGGGCTGAGTCGTTCTTCTTAATGGTAAAGGTTTTGATAGGACCCCAAGTTATAAGGATGAGCGTAGAACAAGGTTCCACGCTTTTTTTGTATATATACCCGAGCCTTGCGGAACCCATGACTCAACCAAAAACTTATGTTTTATGTCTAACAAAAATTCAAGCGAAGAACTCCAATCGCACCGCAGGTTCTTCAAACAAGCAGTGAGGGCAGGCTGTATAGGCAGCCGCACGAATGTTTGCCACATTATTCTTGCCGTTGTGTCCTTTGTGTGCATGCTACCTATGTACGCCATGGCACAGACATCCGGCGAACCACAACCGTCCGTTATCATTGAGCGGTTAACAGGACAGGACATCACAATGGCACTCGCCAAAGTAGGTAAACTGACCTTTACCAACGACTCTGTCTATCTTGTGGCACATGAAGGCACTATCCTTGGCAGAGAAGCCAAAAGCCAAACACGCAGAATCGTATTTGGTAATACAAGCACACCCTCTGCCACCCCACAGGTATCAGACAACAACATCCTTGTATTCCCGAACCCTGCGGCAGACCACATCATCGTTAATGGATTGGAAGCAGGCACCGCTGTCCGCATCTATGCCAACAACGGCAAGCTGCTTGAGACCACCATTGCTGAAACCAACACGACGACTCTGCAGGTATCCCACCTTGCACAAGGTACTTACCTGCTGCAAGTAAACACACAAATCGTTAAATTCATTAAACAATAAACATTATGAAGCAATTATCACTTATTGTATGCGCCCTCCTCATCAGTATGAGCAGCATGGCGCAAATGTACCTATGGCAAGGCGGACACTATACCGCTGCCAATTTGGACAGCATCACGTTCTCATTGTATCCTGGGACTGACAATTTACCACAAGTGGCTCCTACACAGGGAAAATATACCATTGTTTGGAACGCTGTGGGTTATACAGAGTGCAATGACCTTGTATTTGCAGGCAACTACAACAATTACAACATCACTAATGTGGCTGCTATGGCTAAGTTCGAGAAGATAGCGGGCTACACCAACTGGTACAAGGCGGTCATCACTCCTACTGAGACTATCAAGCAACTTGAAGGTAAGCCTTGCGCATTGGCTTCAGATGGAACTTTTCCTACGCAGTGGGACTATCAGTGGATTGGCACTGAGGAGAAACCTTGTGAAGTAATAATGGGCGATGTAGAGTTCCTCGAAGACTACACGGACGAGACTCGGATGATAGTTAAGAAAATAGGCTCTGTAGTGTATGTTCGCAGTTATTCATTCAAACGCGACCCATGCGTGGTTGAGCCGGTATATGACGTTACCTTCAACCTCACCACGGCTCAGACTATGCCTGCTGACGCTAATATATATGTGGTTGGCGATTTCAAAGAAAACGCTTGGGAGCCTGACGCGTATCCGATGACACGTATCGACAATACTCATTTCACTGCTACCATTAAGAGCAAAATGGGGCGTGAGTATAAGTATGTGGTTAATGGCTCGTGGAATTATGAAATGATGGATTTCCCTGAAGAAGGAAATACCTGCTCGTATGTCCCTGCCAATATGACTATCAGCAGCCAGACGATGACAGACTACGTTTATGGTTTTAGAAACATCAATGCCACATATTGCGGTGATAACGGGTCTGACATTTTGGACAACTTTGCTTTTTCTGATTATGGACTATTTGGAACACCCGAACTGATTGAGGGGGCTAACCAAAAATATATTACCGTCAATGGGAATCAAGCACTTTGCCAAGGAGGATATATACAATTTGCAGCATGGGATAATGGTCTCACTTACACTAATGGCAAGGGCTTTTCCGGCAAAGGACTTATGATTCTTACAGATATGCCGGTATGGGTGGTTTTGGAAGGCACCTACAAAGGAAATTTTATTGAGCCTGATAATGGTTGCTACTGGATAGACACGTGCAACACCTCCATTACAGCATATACCGCCAAAGCAGGCGAACTGGTAAACCTGCAGAACTATGGAGGTTTCTTCAAGCAAGTCATCGCTAAAGAAGCAGGTATTATAGACAATGTAGATGTCAATCTATACTATAGTTCACAGACAGGAACACAGATTTTCCAATATAACGCCGATGAGGGCAGCCAAACATACAACCTCGGCAACATCAAAGAAGCAGGTTTCAAAAAGGACAATGGCAAGTTACTCTATTATTCCATCATCGAGTGGTATGACTTCATACATACAGACCGTTGGTTTGGACTCAAAGCCAATTTGGATGCAGATGGTAACTTGGTCAGTCTGGTTGAACCATACGATATGCGCACTATCCAAAAGGTATATACCAATATAGAGACGAACAACTCAGCACCCGCCAAAACGCAAAGCAAATTCAGAATGTTACAGGCAGAGGAGGATAATGAACCTCAATACACTCTTGCAGACCCTGCGCACATACACCTTGGCGAGAACCCGTTCCCCGCTGATGTGAAACGTGTGATGAAGAAATAGCGTTTTTGCATATCTGATAATAAAGGAGGTTGTTAAATGTTAGCGACCTCCTTTTTGTATCCATTCCCCTCTCAATTTTGTATGAAGTATGACTATGAGTTGCCATAAAAAAATGCACACGCATTTGCACATCCCAATAAATAGTTGTACCTTTGCACGCTTTTTCGGCTAACGGGCTCCAAAGAAGCACTGCTGAGGGGACGGATGACGCTTGTCAGTATACGCCTGCAAAGGTTCAGGAGACATGGCGTGCCAACGTCGAGGACTCAGTACCTCGCCCGACCGAGTGAATAATTAAACCATTGTGATAATGTACGCAATTGTAGAAATGCAAGGCTTCCAATACAAAGTAGAAGCCGGCAAGAAACTGTTCGTCAACCGTATGGACGCCGAGAAGGGCGCAACGGTAACGTTCGACAAAGTGCTGCTCGTGGACAACGACGGCGAAATCAAAGTAGGTGCTCCCGTAGTAGCAGGGGCAAAGGTGGTTTGCGAGGTGCTTGACAACGAGTGCCGTGGCGAGAAGATTCTCGTCTTCCACAAGAAACGCCGCAAAGGCTATCGCAAACTGAATGGCCATCGTCAAGACCTTACGAACCTTGTGGTTAAGGAGATTGTATTGGCTTAATGTCTAACCAAGTAAAGTAGAAGAAAGGAAAAGATTATGGCACATAAGAAAGGTGTCGGTAGTTCCAAGAACGGCCGTGAATCAGAAAGCAAACGATTAGGCGTTAAAATCTGGGGTGGTCAATTTGCCAAAGCAGGCAACATCATTGTTCGCCAACGTGGTACTGTCCACAACCCCGGCGAGAATATGGGCATGGGTAGCGACCACACACTCTATGCACTGGTAGATGGTGTCGTTACGTTCACCCGCAAACGCAACAACAAATCCTACGTCTCAATCCAGCCGATTGCTGAGGCTTAATCGGCGGCGAGAATACATACTACGTTCTCCTACCGAAAGGGCTTCGGCTTCTTCGGTGGGAGAATTGTTGTTATTAACTATTAACTATTACTTATTACTCGAAGTATTATGCTAACCCTCAAACAAATCTACGACGACCGCGAGCATATCATTGCCGGTCTCGAAAAGAAGCACTTTGCGGGAGCCCGCGAGGCGATAGAGCAAGCCATTGCTCTTGACACCACCCGCAAGACCGCACAACAGAAGAAAGACGCTGCTGCGGCAGAGATGAACAAAATATCCAAGTCCATAGGCGCTCTCATGGCACAGGGCAAGCGTGAGGAAGCAGAAGCCGCAAAGGCGCAGACAGGCACCCTTAAACAGGACATTGCCACCTACGACCATGAGATGGCAGAAGCGGAAACATCCCTCACCAATCTGCTGCTCACCATTCCCAATGTGCCTTACGACATCGTACCCGAAGGCAACGGCGCAGAAGACAACCTCGCTGTCAAAATGGGCAACTGGCCTAACCAAGCCGTCATCGACTCCTTGGCTGCGGGTAAGCCTGTAGCACTCCGCGACTGGCCTGCCGATGCCGACGAGGCTATCGCGCAACAGCGTATTGCCGACAGCGAGAAACTGCCCCACTGGGAACTGGCAAAGAAGTACAACCTCATCGACTTCGACCTCGGTGTCAAAATCTCGGGCGCAGGCTTCCCTGTATATATAGGTCAGGGTGCACGCCTGCAACGCGCCCTCATCAATTTCTTCCTCGCAGAGGCTGCCAAGGCAGGCTATACCGAAATCATGCCCCCTACGGTGGTGAATGCTGCCAGTGGCTACGGCACGGGGCAACTGCCTGACAAAGAGGGGCAGATGTACCATTGCGAAGTGGATGACCTCTACCTCATACCCACAGCCGAAGTGCCTGTCACCAACCTCTACCGCGACGAGATTCTCGATGAGAGCCAACTGCCCATCAAGAACTGCGCCTACACCGAGTGCTTCCGCCGCGAGGCAGGCTCCTATGGCAAAGACGTCCGCGGTCTGAACCGTCTCCATGAGTTCAGCAAGATTGAGATTGTGCGTATCGACACACCCGAGCATTCGGCTATCTCACATCAGGAGATGCTCGACCACGTAGAAGGGCTGCTCAAGAAACTCGAACTGCCCTACCGTATTCTCCGTCTCTGTGGCGGGGACATCAGTTTTACGGCGGCACTCTGCTACGACTTCGAGGTGTACTCCGAGGCTCAGCACCGTTGGCTGGAGGTATCTTCTACGTCTAACTTTGACACCTACCAAGCGAACCGTCTCCATTGCCGTTACCGCCGTGCAGAGGACAAGAAAGTCACCCTTTGCCATACGCTGAATGGCTCGGCCCTTGCCCTGCCGCGTATCGTAGCCGCCATCTTGGAGAACAACCAGACAGAGGAAGGCATCCGTATCCCTGCCGCCCTGCAACCCTATATGGGCTGCGATATGATTCGATAGGAGACTATGAACTCCTTGGGCAATCACTTTGTATTCACCTCCTTTGGCGAGTCCCACGGGCACGCCATAGGGGGTGTTATTGATGGTGTGCCTGCCGGAGTACATATAGATATGTCGCTTATACGCAGCGCGTTAGACAGGCGTGCAGGACGTAATGGAGACAAAGTGAAAGCAGGTGTATCACCTCGTGCCGCACGTGAAGCAGACGAAGTGGAGTGGTTGAGCGGTGTAATGGACGGGGTTACGTTGGGTACACCAATTGCGTTTCTTATTCGTAATGCCAATGCCCGTTCCGAGGACTACGACTGGCTGCGCCATAACTACCGTATCGGGCATGCCGACTATACCTACCAAGCCAAGTACGGCATACGCGACTGGCGGGGAGGAGGACGTGCCTCTGCCCGTGAGACAGCAGGCAGAGTAGTCGCAGGCGCATTGGCACAACAGTTGCTTTTGCAACGCGGTATAGAGATACACGCCGCATTGGTACAGGTGGGCAACGAGACTGATACCACACGTTTTGCAGAGTATATCCGCGAGGTACAACGTGACGGGGACAGCATAGGCGGCATTGTGGAGTGTACCATAACGGGGTTGCCTGCGGGAGTGGGCGAACCGATATTTGACAAGTTGCAAAGCCATCTGGCGTATGCCATGATGAGTATCAACGCCTGCAAGGGGTTTGAGTACGGTTCGGGCTTTGAAGGAGTGGCATTGAGGGGTAGTGAGATGTTCGCCCCGGACGCTCCTGCGAGACTGCAAACCGGCGGCATAGCAGGCGGCATCAGCGACGGCAGCCCGATAGTATTCCGCTGTGTGTTCAAGCCTACCCCCTCTACACCCAAGACTTTGTCGGCTCTGCCTACTTCAGAACCCCCAAAAGGACGCTTTGATGCCTGTGTGGCAGTACGGGCAGTACCTGTAGTGGAAGCCATGACGGCTATGGTCGTGGAGGATATGATGCAATCCATAGCGCACAAATGAAAGGGAAACGATACATATATATCGTGCTGACGGTGCTATTGGTGGTGCTGTTTGCGTTGGATACCTGCTGTGGCTCTATATGGATATCACCGTTCTCGATAGGCACCGACTGGTCGCCTGTTGAGCGGCAGATATTCCTCAGTCTGCGTCTGCCCAAGGCACTCACTGCACTATTGGCAGGTGCCGCTTTGTCGGTAGCAGGCTTGATAATGCAGACACTGTTCCGCAATCCGCTGGCGGGACCTTATATATTGGGTGTGAGCAGCGGAGCGAGTATCGGAGTGGCATTTCTTACTATGTGTTCCACTATGCTGATGGGTATGGCGGGTGTAGGTGCATTGGGCATAGCAGCCTCTGCCATCATAGGCAGTACCTTCGTGCTGCTGTTGGTAATGGTGGTGGCTAAGCGTGTAAAGAGCAATGTGAGCCTGCTTATTGTGGGAATGATGATAGGCAGCATTGCGGGAGCGTTGGTCAATCTGATGCAGAACTATGCCAATCCTGATTCGCTCAAACTGTTTATTGTATGGACATTAGGCAGTCTCGGCGGTGTCGGTTGGAGTCAGTTGCCTGTGATGGCAGCCATTGTGGTAGCGGGTATGACAGTGTCGCTACTGCTGATGAAACCGCTGAATGGTCTGCTGTTGGGCGAAGACTACGCACGCGGATTAGGGGTGAATATATCACGCACCCGCCGGATGATAGTGGCGGCTACAGGTTTGTTAGCCGGTGGAGTAACCGCTTTTTGCGGACCCATAGCCTTTGTCGGAGTGGCAGTACCCCATATAGCCCGTATGTGGTTAGGCTCTACCAACCACAGGCTGACGATGCCCGCCTCGGCACTGATAGGAGGGAACCTGCTGCTGATATGCGATACATTGTGTAACATAGGCACCTACCCGCTGCCTATATCAACGATGAGTGCGCTCTTCGGGGCCCCGATAATAATATGGATAATGCTCAAAAAATAGTCATCTCCCTTTTGCTTATGGCAATGTGTGTCGGCTGCAAGACACACCAAGTGATTGTCTCAACCCCGCAAGAACCGCAGTATAACCCTGACACCACCGTACTGCCTACCTTCCCCGCGGAGGTGCTGTATGTACTGGGCAGTGAATGGGAAGCCATCTACGACAGCACTTCTGCCAAGTACACCCCCCCCGAAGCACAACAACTGCGTGCGGATTCTGTAACTATGGGCGACTATATGGAGCAACGGTTGCTTGACCTTTATCCGGAACGTGCCTATACAGGGTATGTCAGTAAGGTGGAACAGATATGCCAAAACCTGTTGCAGAAGTACGCTTCACAGAGCAGTATTGTAAACAACATGCACGCGGAATTGCAGTTCGGAGACACAAAAGCCACAGGAAGCAGTACCGACTACTCCCCTATCCCCGACTCTGCCGGTTACTCTGAAGCCGTACTTATGGAGTTCACCCCGCAAGAACAGGCACTATGGGACACCCTGCAGCACATTGCCAACGGTCAAAATTGGGCAGACCGACAGTTGTTCGACACTCTCCATATATCTTCTATTGAGGAGGAAAACCTCCTGCTGTCCTTGCTGTTGTGGCGTGGACCGCGTATCTTCTACCGCGTAGTGCAAAGCAAGACACGTGCAGAGAACGTGGCGAAGTATTACTATGGCGATGCCACCAACAGCGGTCGCCCTGGCGATGCCTTCAAGCATATCTATGTCAATGTGCTGTTGCGCACGTACACAGATGCTGTCGTGGCGTGGGCGGTAATGGACTTGTACTGGGAGCATTGGCACAAGAATGCACCGGCTGACCATTTTATGGACGTACACAACAATACCGTCGGGCGCGAAACGCAGTATCACCGCTTTGTCAGTTCGGACTCTCTCCCGCAGTGTGGTGATGTGCGCCAATGGCTGCTATGGGCGGAGCAGGTGCAGCATTTCATACAGGACACCACCAACGGCGAACTGCAACATTGGGACAAGCAGACCCCTTCTTTCATTGTAGTCCCCGAAGCCGAACAGGTGAGCAATACGCGCTATATCTATTGGGACAGATAAGAGAGCATATCTGCAATAGAAGTGCATCTGTTCTTGCATACACACAAAAAAAGCAGTAATTTTGTAGGCATAATCACATAGTTAACAATCATAGAAGACTCTTAAACGTAACAATATGGACAAAAAACATATAGCCATAATCTGTGGCGGAGACAGCAGCGAACGTGCTGTGAGTATGCGCAGTGCCGCAGGAATATATTGCTGGATAGACTCAGAGCGGTATATTCCTACTCTTGTCACCATTCAGGGCAGCAACTGGGAAGCATTGGACGATAATAATGCGGACGACAGCATATTGCGTGATAATACAGGCGCAAAATGGGTGCCGGTGGACAAGAACGACTTCTCCTTCCTTCACAAAGGACAAAAGGTACGTTTCGACTTCGCTTACATCACCATCCACGGCACACCGGGCGAGAACGGGCTGCTGCAGGGCTACTTGGAGATGATGCACGTGCCCTATTCGTGCTGCAATGTCTTAGCCGCCGCCCTGACCTTCAACAAGTACGCCTGCAACCACTACCTGCAGGACTTCGGAGTACGCATATCCCCCAGCATACTCCTGCGCAAGAATATGCAACGCCCTACAGATGAAGAGATTGTGGCGAAGATAGGGCTTCCATGCTTCATCAAGAGCAACGTGGGAGGCTCCTCCTTTGGCGTGACCAAAGTCAAGACTCTGCAAGAGGTATCCCCCGCCATCGAGAAGGCATATCGCGAAGGCAACGAAGTGATTTGTGAGGCATTTATGAAAGGTGTGGAGATAACCAGCGGAGCATACAAGACGCACGACAAGGCAGTGGCGTTCCCTATTACGGAAGTAGTCACCAAACACGAGTTCTTCGACTACGATGCCAAGTACAACGGGGCTGTGGACGAGATAACGCCCGCACGCATTCCCGATGAGGTGCGCGACCATGTACAGGCACTGACTCTCCACATCTACGACATCTTAGGCTGCAACGGTATTATCCGTGTGGACTATATATTGACAGAAGGTTGGACAATCAACCTCTTGGAAATCAACACCACCCCAGGCATGACGCCCACATCGTTCATCCCGCAACAAGTGCGAGCCGCAGGCTTGGAAATGAAAGATGTCCTCACAGACATCATCGAAAACGCCATTTCTAATTATAATAAGGAATAAGGGATTAGGAGCATCATGGTAGATATTGAAAAAGAAATAGCAGGATTGGATTGGAAACGAGAGCCAAAGGGGCTCTACGAACCTATCGGATACACCTTGGAAAGCGGAGGCAAACGCCTGCGCCCGCAGTTGGCAATACTCGCCTCCGAGGCATTCGGAGGCAAAGACGAAGATGTGCTTCCCGCTGCCTTGGCATTGGAGGTCTTCCACAACTTCACCCTACTCCATGACGATGTCATGGACCGTGCCGATGTACGTCGCGGACGCCCCACGGTGCATGTGCGTTGGAACGACAACACTGCCATACTCTCCGGCGACCAGATGCTTATCGAGGCATACAAACTGTTATCCCGCGTCCCTGCTGACAAGTTGCCCGAAGTACTGCGTCTCTTCAACAAGATGGGCACGGAGATATGCGAAGGGCAGCAGTACGATGTGGATTTTGAAGCCAAACAGGACACCACCATCGACGACTATCTGATGATGATTCGCCTCAAGACCTCCGTTCTGCTTGCCACTGCCCTGCAGATAGGGGCATACATTGCAGGGGCGGACACAAAGGCGCAAGACGCTCTGTACCAGTATGGTATCGACCTCGGATTGGCATTTCAGATACAGGACGACATCCTTGACTGCTGGGGAGACCCCGCTACTTTCGGCAAGGCGATAGGTGGCGACATCACGTGCAACAAGAAGACCTATGTACTGCTCACCGCACTGCACACGGCAGACCCCTCCACACGCTTGGAACTCGAGCACTGGCTGCATGCCGTACATGCACCCAAAGAAGACAAGATACAGGCAGTCACTGAGTTGTACAACCGCCTTGGCGTACGCAAAACCTGCGAAGAAGTGGTCGAACAATACACCCGAAAGGCATTGGACTGCCTGCAAGACCTTCCCTCAAACAACGCCACACAAGCCTTCCGCACCTTGGCCGAAAAACTGATAAAAAGGAGAAAATAGAGACATCCCCAACCCCTCCAAAGGAGGGGCTTAGCGGGGATAATTGGCATATCTGACAAATCCAATAATACTAATCGCAATCAATGTACAACAATAAATAAACTATCCTCTTTTTTATTACCCCCTCTCTGAGGGGGTTGGGGGAGTCAATTCATCATCAACTATGCCTTACCGTCGACTACCAAAAACAGACAAAACCCGCCTGAAAGCCCTGCAACGGGCGGTGCAACGTGCCGGAGAAGCCGATTTCAACGACCAGCCTATCCAGTACAAGACCCTGACCGAAGCACAGCGGTTCCTCATGCAATTTGAGAACCAAATGGCTCAGTATCACGCCAATGTGGACACCAAAGTGTCTGCCAACAAGCAGTATCGGCACAAGGTACACAACGCCCGCATGTACATCTCCCACTTCATTCAGGTGCTGAATTTGGCTGTCATTCGGGGCGAAATCAAACGTGTCCAGAAAGAATTGTACCATCTCGACCCCGACAACACAGCCCTACCCGACCTCAACACCGAGGAGAGCCTGCTCGAATGGGGCAAGAATATCATCGAAGGCGAACAGAAACGCATTGCGCAAGGCGGATTCCCTATCTACAACCCCGCTATAAATAAGGTGCAAGTCCACTACGACATCTTCCGCGAACAGTACACCACCATCAACTACACCCGCAAGACCCACTCCCGCATATACGAAGACGTGGAAACCATGCGCAAAGAAGCCGACCGGCTACTGCTCGATATATGGAACCAAGTCGAGGCATTCTATCAGGACGAACTGCCCTATGCCCGCCTGCGCAAGTGCCAGGACTACGGCTTGATATACTACTACCGCACGGGTGAGAAGCACCTCACACCCGAAACCGACAGAGACATACTCTACCGCGAATCGCAGCAGACTACCTTAGAATGGTCTGAGAAGGAACAATAACACCCTGCAAACGCATATCATTCCGCTCGGTAGGCACCTCACCTACCAACTGGAAATCATACCCCACCCCGATGAGCATCGAGTGTTTGCGCTTGCACAGGTAGCGGTCATAATAGCCTCCGCCACGCCCCAAACGGTTGCATTTCCCGTCAAACGCCACACCGGGTATCAGTATCATATCTATTCTGCCCGTATAAGGCTCCGTCTGCGGCTCGGGGATATTGAATTTACCCCGTTTCATCAACGCATTACCGCGATACGGACAAGCATCTATGCTCTTCCTGTGCGTCACGGGAAACAGAATCGTCTTCTCGTGCTTGTACTTTTTCACCAACGGCAACAAGTCCAATTCGTTGTGAATCGGATAATAGATAAGCAGCGTCTTTGCCTGGCGGAAACACTCCAACTGCTCCAATCGCTCTATCACGCGCGCAGAAGCCTCCTCTTTCTGTTCCGAGGTCAGCAAACGGCGTTTCTGACTGAGCAACTCACGCATCTCTGCCTTCGCCTGTCGCGTCCTGTACTTGGGCAACAAACGCAGCAAATCCCGTATGTTGGTCTCAAAAAGCATTATTCCACGTAAAACAACCGCAAAAGTACTGCTTTATTTGGATATGTGCAAAAATGGTGGTAACTTTGTCCGAAATTTCTGTGTAATGAAGCGACTTTTATACATACTCCTGCTCATCGGCATCGTGCTTGCCGGCTGCAACGAGAAGACCACCGACACCACCTCCCCCTATGCGGAGATTACGGCGTTCTCTTTTGCTACCGACACTGCCAACCCGGGTCTCACCGCTGCCACCTACAAGGTCGAGCAACGCACCGACACCGGTTTCATCTACAACAGCGACTCACTCGCATTCGGCACCACCTTGGATAGCGTCATGCCGCGCTTCTCCTACAAAGCCACACCCGCTTCTGTCACACTCTTCCTACCCGACACGTCCTTCATTCTCACGGGCAGCGACACGGTGGATTTCAGCCGCGAACCCATCTTCGTACACATCAAGTCCTCCGACCTCACCAACGAGAAGTGGTACCAACTCGCTTTCACCGTCCACCATGTGGACCCCGACCTGTATATATGGACACGCCTCACCGAGCGTATCTTCACCCGCAACTGCGATATGCAGGCGTTCTACATCAACGGACAATTGGTCCTCTTCACCAACGACGGACTATCTACCGAGGTTTACACCTCAGCCAACGGCTCTCTCTGGACCAAGCAACCTGCCGTCACGGGCTTACCCGCAGCCTGCCGCGTACGCAATATCCTGCAACTCGGCAGCACCCTCTACTATGCCGATGGCGACCGCCTCTACACCTCCGCCGACATCACCACGTGGACAACCCACGACTACAGCACGCGCAGTTTCGAGTTTGTCAATATGTTAGTCGCCTTCGACAACAAGGCATGGTGCATCCTCCGCGACCGCACCACATCGCAACTTCTCTTGGGGCATACACAGCCCAACGACAGCCTCCTGCCCGCCGAACCAATCTACGGACTGCAAGGCAATCTCCTGCCTGCCGGTTTCCCCGTCTCCGACTTTGCCTCTCTCGCCTTCGGTGCCAGCAGTGAACGCCCCCGCGCTATGATTGTAGGCGGACGGACAGAAGACGGCACACCCCTCAACACACGCTGGAACCTCGAATACGAAACATCAGCCGGCTACAGAATCAAGGACTTCTCTATCGAACAACCCGGGTTCCGCTCGCTCACTGGCATATCTCTCCTGCAGTACGACGGGCATATCATCATGTTCGGCGGCATTGACAACGACCTCACATGGCGCACCTCCATGCTCTTCTCCGACGACGAGGGCATGAACTGGTACACCCCCGACACCGCCCACAACCGGCTGCCTGACGCCTACGGACAACGACAGAAGCAAACCGCCGTCATTGACAATGCCAACAACATCTACCTCATTGGCGGACAGTCATTTACAGAAACATTCAGCGACGTATATCGCGGGCACCTAACCTCCATAGATTGGTAAACACATGGATACAATACAAGAGATTCGCAAACCCATACAAGCGGAATTTCGCCAATACGAACAGACCTTTGCGGATGCTTTACAAACCGACAACAAACTGCTCTCTGAGGTCTTGGACTATATCCATTCTAAGCGCGGCAAGCAACTGCGTCCCATCCTTGTGCTCCTGTCTGCCGCCATCTGCCGTGGCATCACCGACAAGACCCTGCAGACCGCCGCTGCACTCGAGATGATGCACACCGCCTCTCTCATCCATGATGATGTAGTGGACGACTCGCCCCTGCGCCGCGGCACCGAGGCGGTACACACACAATGGACCAACAAAATAGCCGTCCTCACTGGCGACTACCTCCTTGCAAAAGTCATTGGTATTCTGGCAGATGTGCGCAACACCACCATACTCGCCACCGTCGCAAGCATGGGCAAGTCTCTCGCTTCCGGCGAACTGCTCCAACTCCACAGCGGACAGTCTATGTGGATAACCGAAGACCAATACATGAAGGTCATCGAGCAGAAGACAGCCTGCCTCTTTGCCGCTTGCAGTGCGGCAGGAGCAGCCAGTTCCGGTGCCACTCCGCGGCAAATCACTGCCCTGCGCCAGTTCGGATTGCAACTCGGTATGTGCTTCCAACTCAAAGACGATGTCCTCGACTACTCCGACATCGAAGACCTCGGCAAACCCACCATGAGCGACATACGCGACGGCAAAGCCACCCTACCCCTCCTCATCTCCCTCACACGCGCCACACGCGAAGAAGCCGAGCATATCCGCGAACTGGCAGAGGGACTGGCTACCAAAGCGCAGTATATCAACCCTTTGGAGGCGTCCGAAGAAATCAAATCCTTCGTCCTCCGCTACGATGGCATCCGCTATGCCTACCAGCAGATGCAGCGGCACCGCAAGCGCGCCATAGAGGCTATCGCTATCCTCCCTGACGGCAAATACAAAAATGCCCTGATCTGTTTACTGGATTACGCTATCAATCGTGTCTATTAGTCGCTGTTGCACAGCCTCGTCGCGCACCTCACGCACCACATCGTCAAAGAACGCACACAGCAGCAGCCTGTAGGCGGTCTCTTTGTCTATGCACCTTTGCTGCATATAGAATATCGCCGACTCGTCCAATTGCCCCGTGGTTGCCCCATGGCTGGCTTTCACATCATCGGCATATATCTCCAACTGTGGCTCCGTGGTCATCATCGCCCCGCGCGACAGCAGTATATTCCTGTTCGTCTGATACGCCTCCACCTTCTGGGCATCGGGCAGTATCTTCAACTCCCCGCGAAACGAACCGCGCGCCTCATTATCAAGCACATACTTGAACAACTGCGACGAAAACCCGCCGCCCGCGTTGTGCAGCACCTGCGTCATCACGTGCATCTGTTGTTGCCTGCGCACTATCCCCATACCGTACAACTCGGTACGGCAGCCTTTTCCGTTCTGTTCCACCACAATCCGCGACTGCCACTGCGCGTCCGGTGCCGACTTGTCGTCCATGCACACCACGTGCAGACGCAGCGTCGAACCCTCTTCCTGCACCACATGCCAGTCCACTTGCGGCTCATTCACTACCACCCACTCGCGCGTCTCGCCCTTATGCAACACTATCTCCTTCGCCATACCGCCACCGCTATTGCTCGTTCAGAAACGCATACCCCTTCTCTTCCAACTCCAATGCCAACTCTTTGCCCGCCGTCCTGACTATCCTTCCGTCCGCCAGCACATGCACAAAATCCGGCACGATATAGTCCAATAACCGCTGATAGTGCGTAATCACTATCGACGCCGTCTTGGGGGTCTTCAGTTTGTTCACGCCTTCTGCCACGATGCGTAGCGCGTCTATATCCAAACCCGAATCCGTCTCGTCCAGTATCGACAGGCACGGCTCCAGCATCGCCATCTGGAATATCTCGTTCCTTTTCTTCTCACCGCCCGAGAAACCCTCGTTCACCGACCTGTTAGTCAGTTTGTTATCCATACCCACCAACGCCTTTTTCTCGCGCATCAACCGCAGAAACTCCGTGGCAGACAGCGGCTCCTGCCCATGATACTGCCGCTTCTCGTTCACTGCCGTCCGCAGGAAATTCACCATCGACACACCGGGTATCTCCACCGGATACTGAAACGACAGGAATATCCCCTCCCGTGCACGCACCTCCGGAGCCATCTCCAGCAGGTTCTTGCCGTTGAATAGCACCTCGCCTTCCGTCACCGTGTACGCGGGATTACCCACCAATACATTCGACAGCGTACTCTTTCCTGCGCCATTCGGACCCATTATCGCGTGCACCTCGCCCTCGTTGATGGTCAGGTTCACGCCTTTCAGTATCTCTTTGCCTGCTATCGAGGCATGTAAGTTCTTTATTTCGAGCATATTACGTTCATCACAGTCTCGCCGACTGCCTTTAATGTTTGTTTGTTGATATTGCGCATGTCATCGCGCTGCGTATGCCACCAGTCGGGGAACCCTGTCTCCGCATTAGGCTTATAATCAATAATATCCACGCACGGCACACCCGCTATCGTATTCACATAATAGTGGTCGTCCGTGATGGGATACGCATTCTGGTTCACGAAATACCGCCCGTATCCCAACTTAGCCGCCGTGCGCCACACCTTTTCCACGTATGGCTGCGCATACTGCACCGAGAAGTACTCCCTCGGGAAAGTCGCCGATGGGTCGCCCACCATATCCAGCAGCACCCCATACTGATACGCAACACGCTTATTCTTAGGCGTTTCCGCATAACGTCGCGCCCACATCTGACTCCCCAAACACCATGTATCTTCCCTTTCCACCCCCGTATAATGGGCAGGGGTACCCATATCTTCACAATCGAAAAACACCACATCCACGGGCGGAAAAGTCGTCTCCGAACCCCGCAATGTCTGCAACTGACGCACCACCTCCAGCAGCACGCCCACGCCGCTCGCACCGTCATTGGCACCCGTCACCGGCAGAAAACGCTCATCATAATCCTCCTCTTCATCACTCCACGGACGGCAGTCCCAATGCGCACACAGCAGCACCGCCGGCTTATTCCCGTTTGTCCCCGATATATGCGCCACGATATTGCGCACAGGCTGCATATCTCCCTTATAATCAGTCATCTGCCCCTGTTGTTCCTCCACCTGTACACCCCACGCTGTCAGCCTGTCCACTATCCAGTCCCTGCACTCACTGTGGGCTTCCGTCCCTGGCACACGCGCCCCGAAACCCACCTGGCTGTCCACATAAGCGTATGCCGAATCCGCCGAGAAATCGCACTTCATCACCGCAGTCTGAGTGGCAGAGTGCGGCTTACCGCCGCACCCTGCCAGACTGCCAATCAGGGCTAATGCCCCTATCATTCCTATTTTATCCCAAATTCTCACACCACCATCAGTGGATATTCAACTCACTCACCGACCTGTGCTCCTGTATCGCCAGTATCGTCTCTGCTATCGGAGCCGCCAGCGACACGGTCTTCACTTTCGGGCAACGGCTCACATCAAACGGTATCGAATCGGTGAACACCAGTTCTTCCAACTCCGACTCCATAATCCGCTTGCAAGCCTCGCCGGACATCAGCCCGTGCGTCACCAATGCGCGCACCGACAATGCCCCTTCCTCTTTCATCACCTTCGCAGCCTTGCACAGCGTTCCCGCCGTATCCGCTATGTCGTCAATGATAATCACATTCTTTCCACGCACGTCGCCTAACACGCGCATCTCCGACACTTGGTTCGCCTCAGGACGGTGCTTGTAGCATATCACCATCGGCACCTCCACACCCGTGCTCGCATGCAGTTTCTTCGCAAACTCTGCCGCACGCTTGCTGCCGCCCACATCGGGCGACGCCACTATCAGATTATCCAAATGCAACGACTCCACGTATGACGCCAGCACGTTTGCTCCGTACAGGTGGTCAACAGGTATATCAAAGAATCCCTGTATCTGGTCAGCGTGCAAATCCACCGTTATCACACGGTCCGCACCCGCCACCTGAAGCATATTCGCGCACAGTTTCGCACCAATCGACACGCGCGGTTTGTCTTTCCTGTCCTGGCGCGCCCAACCGAAATACGGTATCACCGCTATCACTTTGTACGCACTTGCCCTGCGCGCAGCGTCGATAGCGAGCAGCAACTCCATCAGGTTGTCGCTGTTCGGGCATGTGGACTGCACCAAGTACACCGACTGCCCGCGGACAGACTCTTCAAAACTCACCGCAAACTCCCCGTCAGAGAAGCGTGCAACGTTTACTTTACCCAGCGAACATCCCAAATGCTCGCAAATACGGGACGCCAACGGCTCCCCTTTTGAACCCGCAAATACCTTGTACGGACTGGCTTCGAATATCATTGTAACTAACGTTGATTAGGCTCACCTTACGGACTGCAAATGTACTGCTTTTTCCGCACTTGCGCAATATCCCGAAAATAAAATCCGCAAAAAACAAATTCTTTCCTCGCGTATTTGTCGTGGTAAGTGTATGATATTAGTATGAAATTAGTATGTGATTAGTATGTGATTAGTATGTGATTAGTATGTGATTAAGCCGACCATTTCGAGACTATAGGCTCCACATCTGCCTTTCACACGCGGTAGTTCGGGAAATTTATCGTACCTTTGCAGCCCGTTTGATAGAATATGTCTCATCATTTAATTCATAATTCATAATTCCTCATTCATAATTAAACATGACCCATCATTATTTCTACTACCTCAATAACGCTATCCGCCGGCAATGGAACCGGCCCGCTCTCACCGACTATGGCGAGAACCGCGAATATACTTGGGGCGAAATGGCGCAAGCCATACTCCGTCTGCACGCCCTCTTCCGCCTGCTCGGAATACGCAAAGGCGACAAGATTGCCATTGCCTCACGCAACTGTTCCAACTGGGTCATCGCATACCTCGCCATTGCCACCTACGAGGGTGTCGTAGTCAGTATCTTGCAGGACTTCAAGGCTGCCGACATCAGCAAACTCCTCACCCATTCCGATGCACGCATGCTCTTCGTCGGACCCTATGTCTGGCGCGAACTGCAACACGAACCCCTCGCACAACTTGAGGCGGTCGTATCCATGGAGGACTTCACCCTTCTGCGCCATGCAGACACCCTTGCCGGCATCTCGCGCGAAGCATGGGACGCTGCATGCCCCACCGCTGTACAACCCGAAGACATTCACTTCACCGCCGACCCCGATGCCTTGGCACTGCTCAACTACACCTCAGGCAGTACCGGCTCGCCCAAAGGCGTCATGCTCAGCGGACGCTCCCTCAGCAACAACGTCGAGGTCGGACTCACCCTGCTGCCTGTGGAGCCTGACCAACGCTTGGTCTCCATGCTCCCTCTCGCACACATGTTCGGACAAATCTGCGAGTTCCTCTATCCTATGTGCGCGGGCACGCACATCTATTTCCTCACCAAGAGCCCGACACCGAGCGTACTGCTCAAGGCGTTGCAGGATGTGCAGCCCTATATGGTCGTTACCGTCCCGCTGGTCATTGAGAAGATTCACAAGAAGAATATCAACCCGCTTACCTCCCGTCCCGCTATCAAGTTCTGTTGGCGCACGCCCCTTCTCGGAGACATCATACGGCGCAAAGTCAAGAATGCCCTCAAGAAGGCGTTTGGCGGCAACATACGTTACTTCCTCTGTGGAGGAGCCGCTATCAGCCCTATCGTAGAGAAATGCCTTATCGACATACACTTCCCCGTATCCGTCGGCTATGGCATGACCGAGTGCGGACCGCTCATTGGAGGTTCCCACCCCAAGAACTTCGTAGCCCAATCGGGAGGACGACCCGTAGCCAATATGGAGGTCAAGATAGCGGACATCAACTCGCAGGGCGTGGGTGAAATCCTTGTCCGCGGCGAAAACGTCATGATGGGCTACTACAAAAACGAGGATGCCACACGTGCCGCCTTCACCGAAGACGGGTGGATGCACACCGGAGACCTCGGATACATGGACAAGAAGCACAACATCTTCATCAAAGGACGAAACAAGACCATGATTCTCGGCGCATCCGGCCAGAACATCTATCCTGAGGAGATAGAGGACAAACTCAACAATCAGGAGGGTGTCGGCGAGTCTATCATAGTGGAGCGCGAGGGCAAACTCGTAGGATTGGTCTTCCCTGACGAGCAGACCACCCGCAAATTCTCATTGGAAGAGATAGAGCGTCTGATGAAAGAGAACCTGAAGAAACTGAACGCTCTCATACCATCTTACTCCCAAGTCAGCGACATCGAAATCAAGAAAGAGCCCTTCGAGAAAACCCCCAAGCGCAGCATCAAACGCTTCCTCTACAAGTAACCCCTCGGATAACCACCTGTACAGAGAACTTGCATATATGGGAAAAATGCACTACCTTTGCGGTATCTATTCCGGAAGTTACACAAGGAGTAGAATATAGTTATTACGAGTGTTATGGTACTCAACTATATTTGGATAGGGCTTATTCTGCTCGCGGTCTTAATGGGCTGCGTGCAGTTCTTCTGTTTCGGACAGAGCGACATCTTCTCCCTTATCCTCAACTCCACCTTCTCTTCCGCCAAGACCGGCTTCGAGATTTCTATCGGACTCACTGGCGTACTCGCACTATGGATGGGTTTTCTCAATGTGGGAGAGAAAGGCGGAGTAGTCAATACCCTGTCGCACGGAGTAGCACCATTCTTCCGGCGTATCTTTCCAGAGATACCCGGCAATCATCCTGTCTTCGGCACAATGTTTATGAACATCTCCGCCAATATGCTCGGACTGGACAACGCCGCCACTCCTATGGGTCTGAAGGCGATGGAGGAGTTGCAAGAACTGAATACCGACAAGCAAAAAGCAAGCAACGCTATGATTATGTTTGTCGTATTAGGTGCCAGCGGGCTCACACTGATACCCACTACTATCATGGCATACAGGGCGCAATTGGGTGCTGCCAACCCTGCCGATGTCTTCCTGCCACTCGTGGTGGCTACGTATTTCTCCACGATAGCGGGGCTCATCTCGTGCTGTGTGGCACAGCGTATCCGTATATGGGACAAGGTCATTCTGGGTACTATACTCGGCATTACCGCTCTGGTGGCTCTGCTGATTTTCTTTGCCGTGCGTCTGCCCGAAGAGCAACTGACCGCAGTATCCACCTTGGTGGCTGCCGTATCGCTCTTAGGTGTGATATGCTGGTTTGTCATTCAGGCTATGGTCAAACGCATCAATGTGTATGACGCCTTTATCGATGGAGCCAAAGACGGTTTCAAGACAGCCGTCGGCATCATACCGTACCTGATTGCCATATTGGTGGCGGTGGGTATGTTCCGCGCCAGTGGTGCTATGGGACTGATAGAAGGAGGTCTGGCACATCTCTTCGCATGGTGCGGTCTCAATCCCGATATGGCAGGCGCAGTACCTACGGCACTTATGAAACCGCTTTCAGGCAGCGGCGCAAGAGGGCTGATGATAGAAGCGATGACCACATACGGGGCGGACTCGTTGGTGGGACGATTGTGCTGTATCCTGCAAGGTACTACCGACACAACGTTTTATGTACTGGCAGTCTATTTCGGCAGCGTGGGTATCAAGCAGACAAGGCATGCCGTAGTCTGCTGTCTGATAAGTGATTTCGCTGGTATCATTGCCGCTTTTGTGGTGGGTAGTCTGTTCTTCGGCTGAGCCATGCAAATCACACATCGCATATCGTAAATTGCAAATACTTATGATACAATTTATCTGTGACAATATCGAGATGCCCGTGTTCGACAGGGTACGTGCAGAACGATGGATACGCTCTGTGGCAGCCGACTATGGTTTTACCGTGGGCGATATTACCTACATCTTCTGCGGTGACGCAAAGATACTGGCTGTTAATCGTGAGTTCCTGCAGCACGACTACTACACCGATGTCATCACGTTTGACTACTCTACGCGCGACCGCCTCAGCGGGGACATCTTCATATCGCTCGATACGGTCCGCAGCAATGCTGCCCAAGCGGGGACCACTTTTGAGCAGGAACTGCACCGTATTCTCATACACGGTATCCTCCACCTCACTGGGCAAGGCGACAAGACTCCCGAAACCAAAGTCCAAATGACCGCCAAGGAAGACGCAGCCCTCGCCAAACTATAAGTTATCCTCTCGCTATCCACTCGTTAATCACCCAGACAAAGCACGAGGCTGCCTATTGAATGTAGGCAGCCTCGTGATGATAGCCGATTGCTATTTTTTGTCTTTATGGTCTGTCTTACTTGCGAAGCAGTTGTCCTTGCACGTCATATACCTGTTCGCCGCAAAGAATAAGGATATGTCCGTTGTGCAGTATCTTCTGTGCGGTATCGGTCGGGGCGTTGGGTGTGCCGTCGGATGGTGCTGCTATGACTGATGTTGAGATGTTGGCAATAACGGTAACAGTCAGTTCGATGTTGCTGACGACGGTGTACCAATTGATATTGTAAGGTATGAACTGCAAGTGTACCGGATATTGTCCCGCTTCGGAGAAAGGAGTATCGATGTCTTCGTCGTCAGCCCAGACGAACATACCCTCGGTGGAGGCTTCACCATCTGTGATAGTGGCATAACTCAACGACTGTCCTACCGTGAGGATAGATATTGTCGGGTTGGACAGAATCTCCGGTGTGAGGGCAGTAATGGTGATGTCGCGGGTGATGGTGGCGGACTGATATTGGTCAGTCTCCTCGGCAGCGGCGGTGATGGTAACCGTGCCGTAGGTTACAATATGGAGGGTATTACCGTCAATGTATGCCACTTGCGGATTGGAAGAGGTGTAGGTGATGTTGCCTTGTGCCGTGGCATTGAGTGTGAGTGCGTCGGTGTTCACGGGGAGGTTGGCGATATCGTCGTCCCAAGTGATGGTTTGCTGTTTCTTGCCGGTGGTGGCAGTGAGGGCAATAGTGGTCTGCTGATAGGGGGTGTAGAGCGTGAGGGTAGCAGTGGCGGTCTCCATCTCGTCGGAGGAGTAGGTGATGGTGATGTTAGCCGTGCCCGAACCGCCGTTGGTAGAGATGACAGGATTGTCTATGGTGAATTTGGGGTTATCACTGACGAGGCGTATCTCATCGGCACAACTGCTCCATGTGAGCGTGAAGGTGGCTGTGGTTTGTCCGCCTATCTCGTTGGCGGGCAGGGCGATACTTGTTTCGGAAGGGGTGAGATGTTGGCGACGGCTAACCTTTACATTCTTGACGTAACGCGCGAGTGTGCCTGTATTTTTGAATCGTATGCCTTGTACTTCTGCTGCCAAATCATAGGAGAAAGTATTGTAAGAGTCACTGCTCAAGTTATCTGTACCGATACTTTGTATTTTCGTCCAATTTCCATTGATATATGCTTCAATTTCCATATTGCCGGTGCTCAACAACTGCATTTTCGCATCGAAAGTCAGTTGTGCCGCCGCATTGATGTCTGTCCACGTGGATTCTCCCTTAGTGCTGTTCCACGGAACTTCAAACTCATCGGAGTTATTGATGATGTCACATCCGCCTTGTATGGGTGCGACGGTGACGGTGATGGTAGCCTCTGCGGCGAGGTATTTGTAGTTTTCGGGTTGGGAGACAGTCCAAGTAGCCGTGCCGTTGTGGTAGGATGCTGTGATAGTCTGTTGCTCGGCGTTGTAGGTGGCGATGTCCTCGCCTGCGGTTTGTGTGATAGCGATAGGGCTGCTTTCGGTGTCGGTGTTGTCGGATATGCAGGCTACGGCTATGGTTTCGTCATAAGAGAGAGTCTTGCTATTGGCGTTCTCACCTGCGAATGACCATACTATGGTGTTGGCATGCTTGCTGACGGTGACGGTTTGTTGGGTGCTGAGGGCAGTCCATTTGTAGTTCTCGGCTTGCGAGATGGTGATAGTTGCGGTGCCGGCACCTACTGCGTGCAAGCGGTCGCCCTCGACTTTGATAACTGCCTCGTCGGAGGAGAGGACTGAGACTTCCACCTCGGTGTTGGTGGCGGTGTAGAGGTCTGCGAAGGCTATCTCATCGTCCACCTTGTAGTCGGAGAGGAGGTTGTGGGTGAGTGTGGCGGTGTTCTTGGTGATATGGAGTGTGAAAGTGCGGGTGGCACTGAAGATGGTCGCCGTCTCGGGTTGTGTGAGGGTGATGGTGGCATTGTCGGTTGCCGCAAGAGCGGTGATAGTAATCGTTCCTTCGCCCTTTGTGTATGCGAGTTCATCGCCACAGGTTACCTGTAGGGCATCGGTGGTGTTCTCGATATTGATAGTGATACTCTCGCCGACTTTGAGGTCCGCCTCGGTTTGGTCTGGGGTGTTGTTGAGCCAAATGACAGGAGCAAACTTATCGTACACGATGAAAGTCTTACTGATAGGGGTTGCTTCCGCCCATTCGTCGTTGCCTGTTTGTGTGGCGGTGATGATGGCTTCGCCTGTTTTGAGGGCTTGAAGAGCCTGCCCGTTGTCAGTAACTGCCATAATACTTTCATCAGATGATGTGTAAGTAACGGGGAGCGAACTGGTGGCTGTAGCGGCAGCGGTAATCGGAGTACCAACCAACACAGCAGGTTCTTCTGCCTCCCACTCTTCGCTCCAACTAAGTACCTGGTCTTTCCTCTCGGTAATGCCAGTGAGGGGAATATCGTAGGAATAGGTGCCATTCGTGAGGGTAAGGGTAGCGGTATGGGTGCCTATGAGGTTGTGCTTGTAACTGACAACCAATGTGGCTGTACCATACGCACATGTTTGAGAATTATTGGTGAGGGTATAGGTGAACTGCGCGGCACCATCGCCACTAATGCTCATCTGCATTGGGGCGACATCACTCCAATCCATAGTGGTGGTTTGTGTCGCATCTATGGTGTTGATTTTGGCACTGCCAAAATCCGTGATAGATGGCGCATTAAAATATGCAGCCTGCATCAGACGCACATTACTGATTTGCTTGGAAAGTGTACCGGTACCCTTGAATTGCAATTCTGTAACTATCTTTTTGTCAAAAGAATAACTTTGACTTCCATCACTCTTCCCGTCAATGATTTCTTGTGACGATCCATCATTGTATTTGGCAGTAACGGTTACTCCCCCAAGTGCTGCTCCACTTTTGGAGAAGTTGAATGTCAGTTGACCTGCGGGACGCTGGTTGCTGATAGCGTAGGTTACTGTCTTGGAAGAACTCCACTTGTTCATAATTTCTTTTTTTGCAGACTCGTCTAAAAGAACACAATCTGCATAGAGAGTCTCGCTACCGGCGATAGTGAGTAAAAGACTCGTTAAGGCGATAAAGATTTTTCTCATTTTAGCATAAATGATTTGGTGTTATTGTATTTTATTTCCTTTATTCCGTAAGTTCATTGTATTTTCTCATATAGCCCATTGTTCGCTATGGGGTAAAAAGCCTACACAACGTTTGGAAAATATAGTTCGGAGGATAAGAGTGTAATTGCCTATTGTTAAGGTAAATCGCATAAATAATGCACCCATTCGACCAAAAACCACTGCAAAATTAAGACAAACCTTTTGGATATGCAAGTTTTACACCTCCGATTATGTATGAATAATAACAACAGGCAATAGTTTCATAAGAAAAGACCTTTTTTTGCCACTGCTATAAATGGCACCTTATCCACGTGGTTGCCTATTTGCCAAATTTATTGTACTTTTGCGCTCCGATTTGTGATATGACTTCCGGATACAAGTCTTACATACTGATTGCCGCAGGTTGCCTGTCAGCCATTTTGGGGACTATCGGCGTGGTGGTCCCGGGGCTGCCTACCACACCCTTTGTCTTGTTGGCGTCGTGGTGTTTCTACCGCAGTTCACCGCGTCTGCAGAAGTGGCTGTTATCCTCTTTCTTGGGCAAATACATCCGCGACTATACGGCGCGTGGCGGGCTGACGCTCTCCAAACGCCTTATGATAATCGGACTCATGACCGCTATGGTAACCATCTCCATCGTATTCTTTATCCACTCCACTGCCGTGCGCTGCATTGTGGGGGTGGCGGGTGTCGTTGGATGCATAGTGGTCGGTTTCGTTGTACCCAAAGCGCGCAAAGACAAGACATTATGACAGAAACGTTTTATCATACTCTTCCCAACGGAATCCGCATCGTGCATCGCACCGCTGCCTCGCCCGTTGTCTATGTAGGCATCATGGTCGGCGCAGGTACCCGCCACGAGTGCCCCGAGCAAAACGGTATTGCACACTACATCGAGCATTGCGTCTTCAAAGGCACCGAACACTACACCGCACGCCAAATCATCAACCGCATAGAGGGCATTGGCGGCGAAATCAATGCCTACACCACCAAAGAGGAGACCACTTTCTATGCCGCCACGCTGCGCGGGCATTGGCGTGCCACACTACACCTGATAGCCGACATGGTGCTGCACCCTACCTTCCCGAAACGCGAAACAGACAAGGAACTGACCGTCATCTACGACGAGATAGAGAGTTACAACGACTCTCCGAGCGAACTCATTTACGATGATTTTGAGAGCCTTGTCTTCAACGGGCACCCTCTCGCAATGCCTATTCTCGGAACCAAAAAGACACTCCGCCGGATTGCCCAATCGCCCGCCATACCGCTCGCATGGATGCAGACGCACTATCGTCCCGACCGTATGGTGCTGTTCGTTTTGGGCGACATTCCGCCCAAACAGGTGATAACTTTTGCCGAAAAAGAGTTGGGCAATCTGCCCGCAGTATCCCCCGACATTACCACTGTTTTACCGAGAGAATACCGAGAGAACTCCGAGCCAACCACCGTCACTTACCGCCGCCATACACACCAGACACACGTTATGATTGGCGCGCGCGCGTACGCGATAGGACACCCCCGGCAATTGGCGATGTACTTGCTCAACAACATCCTTGGTGGCGGCAGCCTGTCCTCGCGCCTCAACCTCAGCCTGCGTGAGCAGCACGGACTGGTCTATACCATCGAGTCGCAATACACGCCTCTCAGTGATACGGGCTATTGGAACATCTACTTGGCGTGCGAACCTCAACATAAAGACGAATGTATCGACCTGTGTATGAAGGAGTTGAAGCACCTGCGCGACACGCCCCTTACCACCATGCAGTTGCATCGCGCACTCCGGCAACTGCAAGGGCAAATGGCTATCTCTGCCGAGAACCAAGAGAACAACGCACTCGCCATGGCAAAACAAATGCTCTACTACCACCACGCGCCCGTATGGCAAGAAACTTTCCATAAAATATCACAAATAACACCCATTATACTACAAGATGTAGCAAATGAGTTGTATGACGAGAATATATTAAGTATCTTGCAGTATGATTAGTCATTCATAATCAGATAAAAACATCCCTCCTTGCCGAAGAAGCAGGAAGCGAGCACCTGAACGAACAAATTTGTCAATGATTTGTGTATATCAACTATTTATATTACCTTTGCGCCACAGATATATATTCGCAATTCGCGAACAGCAAACAGTACAGTATAAACAATTGATATAATAGCGTATGAAGCCACAAGATATTGTCGTTTTACTAAAGAAAATAACCACAGAAGGGCAGTCATTATCCTGTCGGGGGTTGGCAGAAGCACTTGGTATGAGCCCATCAAGCGTGAGCGAGAGTTTGGAACGTTGCCGAAAAGCACAATTGGTGGATAGAAAGAAGCAGCGGGTAAACACACTGGCACTGCAAGAGTTCCTGTTGCATGGGGTGATGTACGTCTTTCCCGTAGAGATTGGGCGCATAGTACGTGGTATGCCTACATATATCAGCGCATCGCCCATCAAGGAGCAAATCACGGGCAGCCAAGAAAACTACGTTTGGCGATACGCGCAAGGCACGGCACGCGGACAACAGATAGAACCGCTATACTCCTCTGTACCGGAAGCCGCCGCACAGGACGAGGAACTATACCGATTATTGGTTATTGTGGATACGCTTCGTATAGGGCGCACACGGGAAAAAGAGATAGCCGCAACAGAACTCAACAAAATCATACTTCGCTATGCAGAAAACCAATAATGAACGCCTGCAAGAGGTGGCTGATGCCATGCAAGCCTTTAATGAGCGGATTGTTTATGTGGGCGGTGCGATGGCAGGTTCGTATGCCACAGATGCCGCTGCTGCGGAACCGCGCGTCACATTGGATGTGGATTGCGTGGTGAATTCGGGTTCGTATGCAGAGCATGCCGCTTTTGAGGACTTATTGAGAGCACAGCATTTCCAAAATGACCGAACATCTGATGCTCCACTATGCCGATGGTGGTACAAAGACGAAATAGTGGACGTAATGTCTATGGACGAGAGCAGCCTGTCTTTTGGCAACAAGTGGTATCGACCGGGGTTTGAGAAACGGGAACGATACACACTACCGTCCGGAATGCAAATTTATCGATTGCCCGTAACCTATTATATTGCCACAAAAATCGACGCTCTAAACTCGAGAGGCGGTGAAGACTGGCGTGGTGCCAAAGACTTTGAAGACATTATATATGTGCTGAATTATTGCCCTGAATTTACAAAAGTATTTCTTGCAGCAGACGTCACGGTGAAAACATTTATCGCAGAGCAATTTGCCAGAATGATAGAGCGCCCCAATATAACAGAGGAAATAGAATGTGCCTTATCCCCTGACGAAATAGAGCGTACGGACATACTTCTCGAAATCATACGTACGGTGGCGGCATATTCGATAGCACACTGTCCGCTGCGGATTCAGTTTGTCAGCGATTTGCATTTGGAGTTCCAAGAAAATAGTCTGTATATGGGACAACACCCCTTGCAAGCAAAGGGAGATATATTGCTTATAGGCGGAGATAGTGCCTACTTGGATTCCATAGAATATGTGCGCCACCCGTTTTGGCTGTGGGCATCGGAGCATTACAAGGAAGTGATTGTGGCATTGGGTAACCACGAATTTTATAACCATTACGATGTAGCCACATTGCCCGATGGTTTTGTGGGCGAGATACTGCCAAATGTACATTACTATTACAATGCGGTAGTGCATATACAGGATGTAGATATAATTGTTTCTACATTGTGGGGGCATATCGAACCGCAGAACATTTATGCCACAGAACACGGAGTGAGCGACTTCTATCACATTCTGTACAACGGGCATCGACTTACTGCTGAGGATTTCAGCAGGGAGCACGAGCGATGCCTGAAGTTCATCAAGGAGGCAGTGGTTCATTCACAAGCACAAACAAAGATTGTGCTGACACACCATGTGCCGAGTATGTTGGCTACGGCACCGGAATTTGCAGGCAGTCCTATCAATGGGGCATTTTCAGTGGAGTTGAGTGATTACATCGCGCAATCGGGAATTGACTATTGGATATACGGACATTCACATCGAAATATCAATTGCCAAATAGGCAGTACACAAATAATCAGCAACCAATTAGGTTATGTATTTCAAGGCGAGCACTTGCGGAATGGATTTGACAATGGGAAGATAATAGAACTATGCCATCATCCTGTAGCACTTAAGCGGCATTAAAATTACAGCGCCACGCGCCCGTATGGCAAGAAACTTTCCATAAAATATCACAAATAACACCCATTATGCTACAAGACGTAGCAAATGAGTTATATAATGATAGCATATTGAGTGTTTTGCAATACGATTAGTTGCGAGTGATTCCGCCGCAACATACATTTTATCCGAAAACACGCAAAAAAGAGATAAAAATTATCTTGTTTCTTGTAGGTATCGATTTTATTCATTACCTTTGCGCACTTTTTCTATAGTGGGCTACTGGATTTAAGCGAACAATAAAGTAGCATTTTGCTACAGAAAGAGCCATAGTTGAGCGAATAAGGTTATGAAAACCGAGTGAGTTGAACTTAACTTAATGTAGAACTAATACAAAATAAAAAACGAATGAAAAAAATCTTTATGTTTTTGGCGCTATGCTTAGTCAGCCTCGGAGTGATGGCTGAGAAGCAGGTTAGCGGTGTAGTCGTCGATGAGAAGGGCGAACCTATCATCGGTGCCAGCGTGCAGGTCAAAGGCACCACTACGGGTACCATTTCCGACTACGACGGTGAATTCACGTTGTCCGTACCGGACGACGCTACGACTCTGACGGTCAGTTTCGTAGGTATGCAGACACAGGAAGCGGAAATTGCCAAGCGAATGCGCATCACCCTCCACGAGGCTTCCGAGATGATTCAGGAGGTGGTTGTTACCGGTTATGGTAGCGTAACCAAGGGTAGTTTCGCCGGTTCCGCGCAAGCCATTGATGCCGAAAACATTGAGAAGAAAAGTCCTACAGAAATCTCCAAAGCCCTTGCCGGTGAGGTAGCCGGTGTGCAGGTTATCAATACTTCCGGTCAGCCGGGCACGAGTGCTACGATACGTATTCGCGGTATCGGTTCGGTGAATGCTTCTACTGCGCCACTGTATGTGGTGGACGGTGTTACGTACGATGGTGACATCTCGTCTATTGACCCGGGCGACATCGCTTCCACCACCATATTGAAGGACGCTACCGCTACTTCGCTCTATGGTAGCCGTGGTGCCAATGGCGTCATCGTCATTACCACCAAGAAAGGTTCGTCGAATGAGGATGGCAAAATTGAGGTGGACGTGAAGTACGGTGCCAATATGCACTTGCTGCCGATGTACGAGGTTATCACAGACCCGCAAGAGTATGTAGAGATGGCTTGGATGAGTTTGTATAACTCGCAATCTAAAGAAATGGACTCGTACAAAAGAGGGGTAGAGGCATCCAATGTCTTATTTGATAAGAGCGGCAAAGGTCTTCCTATAGACTATAATCTGTGGAATCAAACAGGAACAAACCTGATTGATCCGACTACAGGCAAGTTCCGCAGCGATGCTACGATGAAAGATGCTTACAAGAATATGGAGAGTTGGGAGAAGAGCATTTTCCGTACAGGGCAGAAAGCCAACGCTACCGTGAAGATATCCGGCGGTAACGAGAAAGTGAACTACTATACCAGTTACGGCTATCTGAAAGACGAAGGCTACTATATCGGCTCGGATTATGACCGCTTCTCCGTACGCGGTAATATAGATTACAATGCCAAGAAATGGCTCAAGGGAGGTATGAACATCGCCTATACGTATTCTAACCTGAACAACCCGGGTCAGGGTAGCAATATGAACAACGGTTTTGCATACGTGAATGGTATCCCGCCCATCTACCCTGTGTTTGAATACGATGAGAATGGAAACAAGAAGATTGATAGCAAAACCGGCAATTATGCATACGACTATGGTATGCGTGAGGGTTCGGGTCGTGGCTTCGGTGCCGGTATCAACCCCGCGGGTGCCTTGCTCTATGACAAGCAGAATACCAAGATGCACCACGTATCCGCAGCCGGCAACTTGGAGTTCAAGTTGTACAAAGGCTTGAAGTTGGAGATTACTATGGGTGCGCAGTATGCAGGTGCCAACACCTCGGAGTTGACCAACAAGTACTATGGCGATGCCGCGGGTATCGGACGTATCTACAAAGCGCAACAAAACTATTTTGTATTGGAGGCAAAAGAGTTGCTGAAATACAACACTACGGTAGGCGACCATGTGATAGATGTATTGGCAGGTCATGAGACATTGCTCTCTACCTCCTCGGTGATGTACGGACAGAAAAACCGTATCAGCGACCCGAACAGCCTGGAATGGGGCAATGCGGTACAAAACAGTTATATGTCGTCCTACACCAGTACGCGTGCTATTGACAGTTACCTGATGCAGGCTTCGTATTGGTATCACGACCGCTATGGTATCACGGGAAACTATCGTGCCGATGGTTCGAGTTACTTTGCTAAAGGGCACCGCTGGGGACATTTCGGTTCTGTCGGTTTGGCATGGAAGTTCACCAACGAAGACTTTATGCAACCGGCATCGGATATACTGAAAGACGGTAAGTTGCGTTTCAGTTGGGGTATGCTCGGCAACCAGGAAGTAGGTTCCGATTTGTACCATGATATGTGGAATATCCGCTATTCGGATGGTATGATTGGTTATGTATGGGCAAGCAATGGTACGCCTGACCTGACATGGGAGCGCACCAGCCACTTCGATGTAGGATTGGAGTTCTCCATTATGAAATACTTGGATGTGGAGTTGGACTATTTCCACAAGACTACAGACGACTGCTTGATGCCGCAGTATGTAGCCCCCTCACTCGGCTATTCTTCACGTTGGGTGAACGCCGGTAAGATATCCAACCAAGGTTTTGAGTTCCAACTCAATGTACATGCCGTAGAGGCACGTAATGTCCGCCTGGACATCCGCTTGAATGGCGGCTTCTACCGCAATATGGTATTGGCACTCCCCAAGAACTTGGACGAGAGCGGTCAAGAGGAGAGCGAGATGACCACCAATGGCGGTTTGGTAGTAGGACATAGCATGTACGACTACAAGATGGTAGAATATGTCGGTGTGGACAAAGAAGGTCAGGCTCTATATGTAGGTTATTACGATGCGGACAAGGGATCGTTTGGTACGAAAGATGCTAAATTGGCGACAAAAGGAGAGAATAACTACATATCGGATGTGAATGACTATCGCTTGAAACACCCGGAAGCACACATAGATACTGTACATACTACTAACTACAACTACTGCGGTGCTGATTATATCGGCAAGAGTGCAGAGCCTGCGTTGGACGGTGGTTTCGGCTTTGACTTGGAGGTATATGGTGTAACACTGAGTGCCACATGCAGTTATCGTATCGGTGGCTATGGTGTGGACTACACCTATATGCAACTGATGGGCAATGACCGTGTAGGTAACTACAACTGGCATGTGGATATGCGCAATGCGTGGACGGAGAGCAATACCAATACTGATATTCCCCGTCTGAACAATGGAGGCGACCAATACTCCAACAGTACATCCACCCGTTTCTTGACAAGCAACTCGTTCTTGAGCCTCAACAATGTACGCTTGGGCTATACATTCCCCAAGAAATTGTTAGATAAGGCGAAAATCAAACGTCTGGAAGTGTATGTACAAGGCGACAACTTGGCACTCCTGACTGCACGCAAGGGCTACAACCCGACCGTCAGTGCCACCGGTAGTTCCAACGCGTACCGATATACTCCGCTGTCCACAATAGTAGGTGGTGTGAAGATTATATTCTAACTAATGCGGCTATAAGAGAAAGAGTAATCAATAAAAGAAAGGAAACAAAGTTATGAAAAAGAATATAGTAGTAGTATTGGCAGCAGCATTGGCAATGGTCGGTTGCAGCGACAGTTGGTTAGACCGCCAATACGATGGTGCCGCTATGAGCCAGGAGAGGTATGAGTCTTTGGGAACCGAGAAATTGGAAGGTACACTCAATGGTCTCTATACGATGATATACACGATGTCAAGCGATGACCACGATGAGTTCGGACAACGTGCCATAGACCTCTGGGGTGACATTTGCAGCGGTGATATCGCAGTTACCGACAAGAAATACGGGTGGCTTTATACGGATGAGAGTATGAGTACAATCAACCGAACCGGCACTATCTGGTATTTCTACTACAAGATGATTCATAATATCAACTTGACCATTCTCAGTATCGAGAATAGCGGAGAAATATCAGCATTGATAGAGCAATACGGTTACCCGAGTGCAACATGCCAACACAAATACACAGAAGAGGAGACGACGTATGCTATGTATTTGGCTCAAGCGTTGGCACTGCGTGGTTATTGCTATGGAAACTTAGCCCGTTGGTACACGCCTGTCGAAAAAAGTTCCATTATGAATGGACAGCCAATCGACCAATTCCCGTGCGTACCCGTTTATACAGAGGACAATATGGACAATGCGCAACCGCTCGCTACCAGTGCTGCTGTCTATAACCGTGTCTTCAACGACTTGAAGAAATCCATTGATATGTTCGAGTATTTTGGTGCATATTACAAGGATTCTATCAGCGGTTCCGAGTTCAAACGTATGAGCAAGTTGGCAATGGATATCAATGTGGCACGCGGACAATTGGCGTATGCATATCTGAATGCGGCTCCCTATTATGCAAGTTTCGATACGGAAACGGCTAAGAACTATTACAGGAAGGCTTATTCGTATGCGAATGATGTGATAGAAAGCGGTGCATACAAAATCATCCCGCAGGCAGAACTCTATTCCACGGGCTTCAACAGTGTAGAGAACACCAGTTGGATGTGGGGGCAACACGTGGTTACAGAAACCACGGGCGGTTTGCGTTCTTGGTTCGGACAGATGGACATCCACTCGTACAGTTACGCATGGGCAGGAGATACCAAGGTGATTGACGCCAACTTGAAGGCTGAAATCCCTGCATGGGATGGTCGTAGCCGTTGGTTCAACGATGGAGAAAAGAATGCCAAGTTCAAAGACTGCCCTGATGGCAAGTTCTTCTCGGCAGCATGTCCTACATCCACCAATACCGACGACATCGACCGCGAGTGGCTTAGCGACAATGTCTTGATGCGTTTCGAGAGTATGTATCTGATAGCAGCTGAGGCTTGCTACGGGTTCGACTCACTGGTTGCATCCGCCAACTTCCTGACCACCATTACCGACCAACGTCTCAACGATGAATACCCGTTGGCTCAACAGAAATATGATGAGTTCAAGGCGAGTCTCACCAATCCAACTACTCTGTTGACTGCTATTGAGTACAACTGGCGTATAGAGATGTGGGGCGAAGGCTATGGATTGCAGACTTTCCGCCGCTTGGTACCGCAATTGCGCTTGGCTTCGGCACGTAAACGTGGAAGTAACCACCTTGTTAATGATGGAGGCGAGATAAAGCCCGAGGATCGTGCGTTCAATATGACGATTCCAAGTTCCGAGGCAACCTACAACCCAAGAATTGATGATAAATAGAACAACAGAGTTCTATAGATAGTTTGAGTATAATAAATTAAAATTCTAAAAGTATGAAGAAAGTATTATTTTTAGCAGCCTCCGTGTTAGGGAGTGCTCTGCTGTTGACAGGTTGTAAAGAGAACCCATCGGGTACCAACTCTGCGGTAACAGGCATCACCATTACGCCTGCATCGTACACCTTTACTGAGGGAGATGAACCTATTCGCTTGAGTTATAGTGTAACACCGAAAGGCGCGGAAGCCACTCTTGAATGGACTTCCTCCAACGAAGAAATTGCTACGGTGGACAACAAAGGCAATGTTACACCGCTGAACCTTGGCGAGGCTACTATCACGGCAACCGTGCAAGGTACTGACATCAAAGGTGCTTGCCAAGTATTCGTGAAGCCATTGGCTGAAACACTCAAGTTCACAGAGGCATACATCGGTTTCTCAGACTATGACTCTGTCAATACCGTTGTGTATGAGCATAGTTCATTGGGCAATATCAACGTGCATATTGCTACCGGTCGTGTACAACTTTTCACAGAAGGACTGTATTTCAATAATAGTGGTAAGTTGGATGGTGTGAAACGTGGCGGTTGGATATATATACAAACTCCTATCGCATTGGCTTTTGCGGACGAGAACAAGGACAACAAAAATATGGAAAAATATACCAATGGCGTTTCTTTCAGTTTGGGTAGTTATGCTATTGACCTCGAACCCGCTGACACCGTGGAAGTAAAGTGGCATCATGCACACAAAGGCTATGCAGACAACCAAGTGTTCATGAAGTATATGAAGCAGTGGTTGGATAGTTTCAATATCACAGGAGAGTTCACTCAAGGCAATTATCAAGACTTCGCTTATGCTGGTATTTACGGCTTTGGAGGAACGACACTCACTCTGAAAGAGTATGCTCTTGACGAAGAAGGAAAAGGCAGTTACGAGGCATATCCTAATTGGTTGTGGAGATATACCCCCAATGGTATCGTTACCGGTGGCGAGTTGTATGTCAGCGGTCAAGAAGGTTCCAGTAAGTATATGACCAAGATTGACTATATGAATGTCAATGTGAAGTTCGTTGATACAGATACTATGTATCTCCCTGGTGTTTATGCTGCCATTGAGAACAACAAATATGTGTTCAAGAGTACCGGTGTAGAGTTTAGCGAAGAGAAAAACTATGTTACCGGTGAGAAACCAGCAGAAGCACCTGCCGGCATCAGCATCTTCGTTGACCATATTGTTCCTCGCGTAAGCAGTGATATGAACGAGGGTAAGGCTATTGTACTGCCTAACGATAAACTGGCTATCAAATAAGCGATTATTTATAGATATTTTGTAGTGAAGGTGACATTCGGAAACGAGTGCCACCTTTTCCTTTCCTAAAATTAATACGAATGACCATAAAGTGACCAAGAATTGGCATTATCGAGGTTCTATGGAACGGACGGCTACGCCGTATTATCACCAATTAGCCACAAATTATATATTCCCCAAATTATATCAAACTGATTGTTTTTACTCTTTCAGGCAACCTATCGGTACCACCCATACCCCGTCTTTGCGTTGGTATGCCATGGCACCCACCGCCGTCAGTACCATTAGGAACGACGGAGTTTGCATTCGTGTGGTATCTATCAGTTCTGCCAATTTATGCAATGTTTTGGCTCCTTCTTCGATGGATGTTTCCCCGCCCAACTTTATCTCTATCAAACCATACTGCCCATTCTCGCGATGGAGTACCGCATCACATTCCAACCCGTTCTTGTCGCGATAGTGGTACACGCTGCCGTCCAATGCATCGGCATACACACGCAAATCGCGGATGCACATCGTCTCAAAGAGGAAACCAAACGTATTCAAGTCGTTCATCAAGTCATTCGGACCAATACGCAGAGCAGCGGTTGCAATACTCGGATCCACAAAATAGCGCGTATCTGCAGAACGAATAGCCGTTTTCGAACGTATATTCGGGTTCCATGCCGGCATATCTTCCACCACAAATATACGCTCCAATGCATTCAAGTAACTATACACACTGCGTACGTCCAATGTGTCCTGCGCATTGGCAGCAATGTCCTTGGCTATCTCAGCCACCGAGGCCTGCGACCCTTGCAGACGGGCATACGAATGCATCAATCGTTTCACCTTACCAGGATGACGTTCCACACCATCCACGCGCTGAATATCCGAATTAACCACACCATCATAGTAATCTTTGGCAGGATTCAACGCCAAGTCCCCGCTGAAGAACGTGGCTTGCGGCCAACCGCCACGGCATAACAGGAACGCTACTTGTGGCAGTTTCAACGCATTGTCCACGATATGTACTTTCTCACCAGAGAACAACTGCCCCAAACTGATAGCACCATTCGAGTCTCCCGATTCCCACAAACTCATCGGACGCATTTTCAGGCGTGCAAAACGTCCCGTACCACTATGGTGCACCGCATCCAAGTTGGCAGAGACGGCAGAGCCTGTTAAGATATACTGCCCCCATCCTTCTCTGTGATCCACCTTGAAGCGTATCATATCCCATAATTGAGGTGCAATCTGCCATTCGTCTATCAGACGAGGAGTCTTACCCTCTAAAAGATAATCGGGGTCGGTTTCTATTGCCAACATATACTGCTTGCTTCTGGCAGGGTCAGTCATATAGACCACACTACCTGCGTGTTGCTCTGCAGTAGATGTTTTTCCGCACCATTTAGCCCCTTCTATCAGCACGGCTCCGATAGTCTTCAATTTATTCTCTAAAAGTGCATCCGCAATTCTGCTTCGATATTTCTTTGCCATATATCTTACTTGTTGATTTTTCAGCCACAAAGATACTGCTTTTTCTTGAACTATACAAATATTAGGCGTTCATATTACATAAATTGGCGCGTTTTCATTACATAATTTGGCGTATTTTTGTTTCATAATTTGGCGTGTTCTTGTTTCGTAGTTTGGCGCATTTTACTTTGGATTTGTTACAAGACAGACAACAACTACTTGCACATATTATTGAAAAGCAGCACCTTTGCAGGCGTGGATGTACCGCCATATACTATGCGCGATATAATATCGTAAATATCAACGAATTAAGAAATGTCTTTGAGAATTTATCAAGGCGACTTTGAGAATTTGTATAATACATTTTGAGAATTTACCAATAAAACAAGAGAGACAACACATCCACTATGGCTAATTGTCTCAAGACCTTACAAGAAGCCGACTTGCTATGCGGATTGCAACAGTATTCATGAAATGTTTGAGGGTGATTATCAAGTATTCTATTGGAGAGAAAAAGATGAGGAGACTGATTTCGTACTTGCACAAGGATGCCGCATTTTGGGAATAGAGGTCAAGAGCGGACAACGAACCGCAGGAAAAGGACTACTAACTTTCCGGCAGCGATTTCCCCAAGCACAGACATTAGTTGTAGGAACAGGAGGTTTACCGATAGATGTATTTTTACGTACAGAACCACGGGAGTTGCTCTAAAGTTCATGTTACTTTGGATTTGTTACAAATATCTCTCAGTTTTACTTTGGATTTATTACAAATAATCGCGATTTTTACTTTGGATTTGTTACAACGCAATAGTTAAGGGAAAGTAACCATCGACTACAATTTAAGCATATATGACAACGATTCCTCTGTGTTTTGTCAGAAATTGCACATTTATTCCTCTGTATTTTATCAGAAATACAACGATTATTCCTCTGTATTTTATCACACATCTTGTGTATGTCATTGAAAAGCAGTTGTTTGGGAGTAGAGTTATCTATTAATAGCACAAAAGACCTATCACAAGCCCTGACAACCGCAACCTCCAAAAGAGAAGGATATTCTGGTGGTCAACAACAGGCAATAACTATTAAACAATAAAACATATAGTTTATATAACATTATCGGGGCTTCTCTTGAACAGACGGCTGTGCCGTATTATCACCAAATGGTCACAAATATGGGATGAACCCAAAATTCCATACGCTCCAATTATATAGCACTGACATTCATAACGATTATGGGACTGATTATTGGATATTGAATGCCCAAGGACACAAGAGACCACCTGCGGCATTGTGGCAGGCGGTCTCTAAGAAAGAGATGTTTTGTCGGATAACAAGACAAACTATCTTGCTATGACAAACTATCTCGCTATGAATTTCTTGCCGTTTTTGATGTAGATATTGCCGGGTTGCATTTCATTGACACGGCGACCTAAAATGTCATAGATAATATCGTTTTCAGGTTGGTTTACAACCACATTCTCTACCGGTGTATAGCCATTGGGACGGATATTGTAGATAACAGATTGGTTATATTTCAAATCTGTAAAGCCCTCGGGATTGTCTTTCCCCGGTGTTAACTCATCAAGTATGAACCAACCGTCTAACTGTCCGTTCCACCCCCAATTCATGTGGTAGAATGGATATTTCTCTCCCCCCTTGGTAATTTTATACCCATCGCACACATAAGCATGTCCTGAACCTGCCTTCTGCTGCGAACTATAGTAAAGCGGGCATTTCGCTTTCAACTCGGATTGTAGCAGTTCATGCCACTGCGAATCCGTATAGTTGTCTCCATCTTTATAGACACGACGCATATTGACATCATAATCAAAGTAAGAATATAAAGCATTACCCACTTTATCAGAGTTGGCACCGGACCCATCCACATTGTAGTCCATCTGCACCGCAGCCCCGCAATAGTACACCAATTTTGCAACAGCATCGGCTTGCTTTGCTGTGTAGTCGCCTTTATAAGTAGGCAGTATATTGTCCCAATCAAAACGCTCGCCCTCCATAACGATGTGTATTGTTTTGTTGAGCGTAGAAGTCTTGTAGTTCACAGAATCCTTGCAGCCATTTTTCGGATGCCGGTAATAAGCCATAATCTGCGCCATAGCAATAGCCACACATCCGGCAGCACACCGTTGATTGTTCTTCCCTATAGGAGCCATATTGTTGTATGGTGCACCTTGGTCAAACTCTATGTCTCCCAACAGAGGTCCGACAGAATCTGTAACCTCAGCCGTGAGCATAGCCTCGATGTGTTGCGGTGCCATTTGAGGAGTGGGCTGAACATCCAACCCCATATCCTTAAAGGCATCCTGCACATACGCTGAGATGTCTTGCACATTCGTCTTATCCGAGAATCCGATAATGCCGCCTTGTGCATTCACCATCACATAACCGCCATTGGGGCGTGAATACACCGTTACGTGTTGAAGATTGGACTCTGCCCAAATCGAAACGGATGCCAATACGGCAACCCATAAGATAAATCCTTTTTTCATGCTTTCGTCTGTATTAAATCGCCCGCAAAGGTACTACTTTTTTGGAAAAGATACAAGGCATTGCAGCCAAAACAGGGCTTTTGCAAGAAAACAGGCAGAAAGGAACAGACGTATTTGAGTACTATACAACCAGTTGCAACAGGAAAGTAACAGAAAGTACCAGAAAATACCAAAAAGTACCAAATCGCGCCAATAAGTAGCAAAAAGTGGCAGAAACGCTCAGCACATTCCGTAGATGTAGTATCTTTGCATCGTGATTTGGCAGAACAAGTCCGAAAAGCCAATACAGGCTCTTGGAGAAAAAGTGCGGTTGCTCCAAGTAAAAAGACAAAAAAAGGACCCCAAGAATTGTATAATCAGCACGGTTTTTGTAACTTTGCGGCGTAAACATATCTATATAATGAAAAAAGGAAACCTTATAATCGTACTCTTGAGTATTGCCTGCACTGCAGGTGCTGTAATTGCCACGCCTTATCCCGTGGAGAAACGCTTGCCTGATGGTAGCGTACAGAAAGTGTATATCCGCGGTGATGAGCATTATCACTATCTGACCTATTTGGACGGTACTATAGTTGCGGGGTCGGAAGTGGGCATTCCCGCTGCTGAAGCCGCAGCAAAGCATCGTGCTCCGGCGAGAGAGCAGTTGAGTTCGTCGGTTCCGAACAAAGGTACCGTGCGTATCCCTGTGATATTGGTCAACTTTACAGATTTGAGTTTTACTCTGCCCAACGCGCAAGAACAGTTTTCTGATTTATACAACGGAAAAGGAGGCTCTAACCCGAATGCGACAGGGTCTGTGCATGATTATTATGTCGCTTCGTCGGATAGTGCATTGAACTTGGTGTTTGATGTATATGGTCCTTATGACTTAAGCCACAATATGGCATACTATGGTGCCAATAGCGGTAACAACCACAATGTGCGTGCCAGTTCGTTGGTGATAGAGTCTGCCACGTTAGCGCGTGCGGCAGGTGTGGATTTTACACCTTATGACAATGACGGGGACGGCTATGTGGATAATCTGTCAGTGGTAGTGGCAGGCTATAATGAAGCAGAAGGCGGTCCGGAGAACTCCATTTGGCCGCACTACAGCCGATTGACATCGCAGGAATTGTTCTCAGGGAAGCGTTTGGGCGGATACTTGGTGATATCGGAGTATCGCAGCAATAGCGGGATTACACAAGCGGGAATAGGAACATACTGCCACGAGTTCGGGCATGCGCTCGGATTGCCGGATATGTATGATACTCAAAATAGTAGCAACTATACCGTAGGCTTTTGGGATATTATGTGTTCGGGTCCTTATAACAACAACGGTTCTACGCCTCCCACATATACTGCATTTGAGCGATTTATGATGGGGTGGTTGGTGCCGGAGCAACTGCAACACGCCAATAATTATGTGTTGGAACCGATAGAGACTTCCAATCGCGCCTTTCTCGTGGCAGATGCTACGCACAATATGTCCACACACTCCCCATCGCCAAGTGAGTATTTCTTATTGGAAAACCGCCAGAAAGAAGGGTGGGATGCGAACAAAGATGCATTGGTAGGCACAGGATTGATGGTGACACATATCACATTCTCGTTAGACACATGGAACAACAATACGTTCAACAACAAAGAGCCTCTCGGATTCCGAGTGGTGAGCGCGGGATTTGTAACCTCCTCGTATAGTTCACCCTCAGACCTGTTCCCTGCACAGACCTCCGCGGGAATGGTGACAACATGGGTGCCAACATTGAACAATGGTACCAAGTTGATGAGCCAGATGGTGATGAATATCACACAATTGGCAGACAATGACATCTCATTCCATTATGGTATGAACGATGATGAAGGTTTTGTATTCCGGCCTCAGGCTCTCAACGATATGGTCACCACGTATGACAAAGAGCCGATAGAATATGATGAAGAGGACGTGGCTTTGTCGATAAAAGATGTCCAATCAGACTCAATGACTATCCGTTCTTCTTCGCCATACTTCGAGTTCAGTTTGGATGGAGGAAAAACATGGTATAACAGTTCGCAACAGGTCAAAATACACAAGGACTCCTCTTATGTAATGACTTTGAAGGTGCGCTATACACCTACTCGTCAGAGTTGTACGAAACGAATAGGCTTCCTGATAGTAGAGTCGCAAGACGGAGAGTATTTCAACCAAATGCAGATGGAGGGTTCTTCTCCTCGTCCCACTTATATCACGACACCGGTGGTTACGGATGTGAAGAATCTTACTGAGTCTTCATTTACTGCCTATTGGGAACCGCAGGAAGATGCCGTGTCGTATTTCGTGACATTGTATTCCATATCGCCTGTTTCGTCGAATGAAGAAGAGACATTCGAGACTTTCACCACCATAGAGAATATCCAAGCAGCAGGATGGGAGAGCAACTTTGCCCGACTGACAAATGCCGTGTCCGAGAAGAAGTATGCCGTGCTGTTTAGTCAGTCAGGGGAGTACTTGGTGTCCAAGACGTATATGGAATCGCCGATGAAAGTACGTTTTTGGTTGTCAAATACATACGTACCAATAGCCGATGAGAGTACTGCCGGAGGTAAATTGTTGTTTGAAGGTTCTGCAGATGGCTTGGAGTGGGATACTATCGACAATATATCCCTTGGTTTTGAGATGCAACAAACCGTTAAGGAGTATTCGGTTCAAGGTAAGGGATATATGCAGTTCCGCTTTGTATATACGCATACGAGGGGAACCGGAGGTCCGGTAATAGACGGGTTTACAACCACGTTAGACCATACTGTCAATTATGTCTGCCGTGATAGAGAACGAGAAGTACCTGCCACTTCCGATTGTGTCATGTTTACAGACTTGGAGGAGGGTACAACATACTATTTGTCTGTACAGTCCTACGAAGACAAGGGATGCGAGGAACATATATCGGCACTGTCACCGGCACGAATCATCCGCACAGAAGGCGGCACAGATACTGATGTCTCAATGGTTGTCAAACGCGACGATAATGGCGTATATACGGCATTCTTGCCGGAACCGATGCCTGAGGATGCTGTGATGTATGTATATGATTATGCGGGGCAGATATTGGATATGGTAACGGTAGTTTCAGGCGAGACTGCTATTCTGGTGCCGACAACCAATATGCAGAAAGGAAACACTTATATCCTCAAGTTGATGACCGACAGACTGCGGCGCAAGGCTGCAAAAGGAAAAATGTTGTACTACTAAATACAGATGATATGGATGCCATGAAACAGAATTGTTTTTACTTACTCCTTTTGACGACACTGACATGTATTGTCAGTTGTGAGAAACAACCGGTAACCCAATATCCCGACTCTTTGGTTGGCTATTGGGCTTCTACAGAGAGCGGGCAGGACATCGCTTCTGTCGAGGTATTGCCGAGAGAAGACCGAGAGAATGTTGCTGTAGTGAATGTAATTTCAAACGGAAAATCCTTGGTTACGGACCTGACTGGAGGACTCTCCTATGATGCTCAAACCGGTGTGGGCTCTTTTACTCCTGAAGATGATGCATATCAAGTAGCTATTCAGGCTACAGAAGATGGCAGCATATCATTAGAGGTCAAAGAAGGTACGAAGGGGGCAAACCACCATTTTATATATCGGGACGCTGACGCGCACCACAAAACCGGAAAAGCAAAAAGAGACCATTAACTATGAGTTGATGATATGCAACTATTTCCAATATGCGGATGGGCACTACGAGATGGCGTTCGGAGGAACTACGCATAGCGGTAGTATCGGTATGGTGCAAATACTGACCGCCAAACCTCTTGAAACGTTGAATACTACATTGTCCAAAGCCAATGGGGATTTTGACGCTCAGAGGACGATATTCATACCTAATTATTCACAATCCATAACGGAAGATGATATCGTGTATCCGGATTCAATGTCTGTAACCATGTCATTGGTTAAGGACGGGTATTACAATGTAGAGATAGAGATTATATGCCCCGATGTGATATATCACTTGACAACTTCTGATGGAGCGATATACTTTATTGACATACGGTGGGATGTTGAGCCCCATGAAACAGTTACACTTAATCAGACCTATAACTACTTTGACGGTGGAATAACACAAACAGGAGATACCACTATGGCATCGCTGCTTTTGATGAATGACAGGACAGGATTGCGTATGGATTTTATCACTCAGTCAGGATTAGAGAAAGGCACTTATCCTATCTCCTACGAGCGGAAATATGGCGTAGCCACCGCATCTTACGGAAACGATTTGGAACGCAATATCGTTTCGCCCTCCTATTTGGCGGTGCTGGATGGCAGCGGCAATATAGAGAAAGCCTATTTCTTGGAAAAAGGAGAGGTGGTTGTGGATTATCCCGCACAAGATACGATTTCCATTACAGGATATGCCACATCGCATTATGGTTCGCAAGTGGACTTTAGTTATCGGGGACCTTTTGCATGGGCTTCATATCACGCAAACAAGTACCAACTTGCAGAGAAGATGCTGCACCACGGAGCAAAGAATGATATATTGAATCCGCTCTTAATTCCTAACGATAAGTATTGATTGATAGTATGCGGGTAATCATCTTAGGTACGGCGTGGCCTTACAGGGGCGGGTTGGCAGCGTTCAATGAGCGGTTGGCACGGCAGTTTATGGCAGAGGGACACGAAGTGGAGATACTGACTTTCACTATGCAGTATCCCGATTTTCTGTTCCCCGGCAAGACACAATACTCCGATGACCCGCAGCCTAAAGACTTGCGTATCACACGTGTGATGAACTCCATCAATCCTGTATCATGGGTACGTACGGGGCGGCTGATACGCCGAAAGAAAGCCGACCTGCTGGTGGTGAAGTTCTGGATTCCGCTGATGGCTCCCTGTTTGGGTACGATAGCGCGTATTGCCCGCAAAGGCGGCACAAAAGTAGTGTCGGTACTGGATAACGTGATACCGCATGAACCGCATTTCTGGGACAAGTGGTTTATTCGCTATTTTATCGGTAGCGTGGACCGGTTCGTGGCTATGTCGGATAGTGTACGTACCGATTGTGAAAAGTTCATCAACCGCAAACACCCGCAACCGGTTACGCTTTGCCCGCACCCGCTGTATGATAATTTCGGGACTCCGCTGCCCAAAGACGAGGCACGCAGGCAATTAGGGTTGGATAAAGACGCGATATGCCTGCTCTTTTTCGGGTTTATCCGTGATTATAAGGGACTTGACCTGCTGATGAAGGCATACGCCGACCCGCGCTTTGCAGGAAAGAAGGTACAGTTGGTGGTAGCGGGCGAGTTCTACAACAACGGGGCGCAATACACCGAATTGGAGCAGCAACTCGGCTTGAAGGGTAAGATAGATTGGCACACTAATTTTATTCCTGATGACCAAGTGCGTGTCTATTTCTCGGCAGCCGACCTGATAGTACAACCATACAAAACCGCCACGCAGAGCGGTGTAACGCAGATAGCCTACCATTTCTGCAAGCCGATGTTGGTAACGAATGTGGGTGGTCTGGCAGAGATTGTACCAAACGGGAAGGTGGGGTATGTAACTGCCGTTGAACCGAAAGCCATTGCCGATGCGATACTTGACTTCTGTGAGCGAGGTGATGCGGAGTGCTTCCGCGCTGGGATAGAAGAAGAGAAAAAGAAGTACGCTTGGTCGAGGATGACAGAAGCAATAATAAGTAATAGTTAATAATTAATATGCCGTTCTGCCATTGCGCATTACGCATTAAGAATTACGCATTGTTATGATAGTACGCAGCAAAGCCCCATTACGATTAGGATTGGCAGGCGGTGGTACTGATGTGTCACCCTACTCTGACCTTTACGGAGGTGCCATCCTCAATGCCACCATTTCGCTCTATGCCTATACGACAATAGAGCCCTTGGACAATGGGAAGATTATCTTCTCTTCTCCTGATGCCGACTTGGAGGAAGTGTATGACAGCCGTGAAGTATTAGATACCGACGGGTTCTTTGTACTGACCAAAGGCGTGTATAACAGGGTAGTGCGCGACTTTGCACACAAGCCGCTCTCATTCCGCATTACGAGTCATGTCGATTCTCCTGCGGGCAGTGGATTAGGTACAAGCAGTACGTTGGTGGTCAGTATATTAGGCGCGTTTGCCGAGTGGCTGAAACTACCATTGGGTGAATATGATATGGCGCGTCTGGCTTATGAGATAGAACGTATCGACTTAGGTATGGCAGGCGGTAAGCAAGACCAGTACGCTGCCACTTTCGGCGGGTTCAACTATATGCAGTTCTTGCAAGATGACAAGGTGATAGTCAATCCGTTGCGTATCCGCCAACGTTATCAGGAAGAACTGGCGCACAACCTGCTGCTCTACCACACGGAGACCAGCCATGTGAGTGCAAAGATTATTGAGGGACAGATACGAAACGTGAAGGCAAACAACACTTCTTCGATAGAAGCCATGCATCGGCTGAAACAACAAGCGGTGCAGATGAAAGAAGCATTACTACAGGGTAACATTGACAATATCGGCGAGATACTGAACTTTGGGTGGGAGCAGAAGAAGAAGACGGCAAGCAATATCTCCAATCCGCTGTTGGATGACATATACGCTACCGCCATCGAGGCCGGTGCTACGGGAGGGAAAGTGAGTGGTGCAGGCGGGGGCGGCTTTATGTTTTTCTATTGCCCCTGTACCAGCCGCTATAATGTAGAGAAGGCTCTGCAAGCGAAATTCGCAGGGCAAGTGAAACGATACGAATTTACACAGGAAGGATTAAGAACATGGACACTATAACCCGCTCCATATCAGACAGTATCGCTGCCAAGCAGGCGATATTGAACAACCCGGAGTTGTTGCAGACCATCCAACAGGTGGCAGATACTATGATTACCGCTTTGCGCAGCGGCAACCGTGTGCTGTGGTGCGGCAACGGAGGCAGTGCGGCTGACGCGCAGCACCTCGCGGCAGAGTTGTCGGGACGGTTTTATTACGACCGCCCGCCCTTGAACTCAGAGGCTCTGCATTGCAACACATCGTACCTGACAGCCGTGGCGAATGATTACGGCTACGAACTGATATATTCACGTATGATTGACGGTGCGTGCCGCGCGGGTGATGTGCTGGTAGGCATATCCACATCGGGCAACTCAAAGAATATCCTGAATGCCTTTCGCAAGGCGAAAGAATTAGGTGTTGTGACGGTAGCCATGACGGGTAAGACAGGTGGCGAGATGAGACAGGTGGCGGATTACCTGCTGAATGTACCCTCTATGGATACGCCGCGCATACAGGAGTCGCACATTATGCTCGGGCATATCATCTGCGAGATAGTGGAGGCACAAATGTTTCCCAAGGCATAGGTGGCGATGTTTGATGAGGTAGTCATATTAGCGGGCGGGTTTGGCACACGGCTCAGTCACGTATTGGGCAATGTACCCAAACCGATGGCTCCCGTGTATGGGAAACCGTTCCTGACATATCTGTTGCGGCGTTTGGAAGATGCAGGAGTAAAGCACATCATCTTGGCAACAGGTTACAGGCATGAGGTGATAGAACGCTATTTCGGTAGCCGGTATCGGTCATTACGTATCTCATATTCACGCGAGGACAAGCCGCTCTTTACGGGCGGGGCTATACTACAGGCAAGCCGCCTGATACAAGGGGATGACTTTCTTGTACTGAACGGAGACACACTGTTTGATATTGATTTCGAGGCACTATGCGCATTTCATACCCGATGTGGTGCGGGTGTCAGTCTGGCTCTGCGCGAGGTGAACGATACGGCACGCTATGGGGCAGTGCAAACGGAAGGTGATTATGTGGTTGCCTTTCAGGAAAAGGATGTCAGTGCCGGCACCGGACTAATCAATGGCGGTATCTATGCTATCCGACGCGAATGGCTGCAGGGACTGGCGTTGCCCGATAAATTCTCGTTTGAGAAAGAGGTGCTACAGGCGATGGCAGGTATGCACTGTTTCTGCGGTATGGCGTTTCGTGATTACTTCATTGACATCGGTGTGCCTGCAGACTACTATCGCGCGCAGCAGGAGTTCGCAGGGCTGTTTCCTAAGGACAACGACCTGTTCCTTGACCGAGATGGTGTGCTCAACCGCCGTATAGAGGGCGATTATGTGCGCTGTTGGCAGCAATGGGAATGGTTGCCGGGTGCCCAAGAGGCGGTAGCACGATTGTCGCAGCAGTATGTGCATACGTTTATCGTCAGCAACCAGCAGGGGATAGGCAAGGGGCTGTTTTCCGAAGCAGATGCATACGTTATCCATCAACACATGCAAACAGACATTGAAGCATACGGCGGGTATATCGAGTGTGTATATATATGCACTGACTTGAAAGAATCCAACAGTTCCTATCGCAAACCCGCTATAGGAATGGCACTACAAGCCGCCAAAGACTATCCTGATGTGCAATTGACCGACAGCGTGATGATAGGCGACAGTGTGAGCGATATGCAATTCGGTTGGCAAGCAGGTATGCGTTGTATCTATCTGACCAACGGCGGACCTGTGCCAACCGAAGTGCGGGACTATACCGACATCATAGCCCCAGACATACATTCTCTGCTTTAATTCTGCGTAAAGGCGTTCCACCCCTGTGCTTTCAGAGTGAGTTCCTCGCCGTTACGACCTACCAGATTCAGCCCATATTCAGGCTTGGTGATATGCCCGATGATGTAAAGGTCGTCGATAGGGATTAGTTTTTCGTAGTCATTTATATCACACGTAAAGAGCAACTCATAGTCTTCGCCGCCGTTGAGGGCGCAGGTTACGATGTTGAGGTTCATCTCTTCCGCCAATGCCGCTGCCTGATAGTCAATAGGCAGTTTGTCCTCGTAGATAGCACAACCTACGCCCGATTGTGTACAGATATGCATCAGTTCGGACGATAGCCCGTCGGAGATATCCATCATGGCAGTGGGTTTGACGCCTACCTTGTGCAGTGCCTCAATGATGTCGCGGCGTGCCTCGGGCTTTAGTTGCCGCTCCAACAAGTATTCCCGTCCCTCAAAAGCAGGGGTTGCCTTGTCGTCGGCTTGCATGACGAGCCGCTCACGCTCCAGCAACTGCAGCCCCATGTAGGCGGTGCCGAGGTTACCCGATACACATATAAGGTCGTTGAGTTTGGCACCATTGCGATATACAATGTCCTTGGCATTTGCCATGCCCAGACAAGTGATAGAGATGGTGAGCCCCGTCATGGAAGCACAGGTGTCGCCGCCGACCAAATCCACCCCGTATCGTTCGCAGGCGAGCCGAATACCCGCATAGAGTTCGTCAATGTCCTCTACGGCAAAGCGTTTGCTGATGCCCAACGAGACTGTGATTTGGGTAGGCGTGCCGTTCATGGCATATATGTCAGAGAAATTGACTACCGCCGCTTTGTATCCGAGATGCTTGAGGGGTACGTATTCGAGATTGAAGTGAATACCTTCAAGTAGCATATCGGTGGTCATCAGGACGCGTTTGCTACCAAAGTTCATGACTGCGGCATCGTCACCGATGCCTTTCTGCGTGGAGGGCTGTACGGATTTGAGTCCCTCTGTGAGGTGCTTGATAAGTCCGAACTCACCAAGCGCGGATATTTCTGTTCTTGCCATAAGTTGATATACGAATTATTTACATATTTGCGTTGTAGTATCGCGGGTTGCCCGTGACCTCCTCGCCGAGGAATGCGGGGCGGGTATAGGGTTGGTCTTCACGGAGCAGTTCGAGTTCCGCCATCACCAGTCCGTCCATACGCCCATGGAACTCGTCCACCTCCCATTTGAGAGCAGACTCTTCGGGTGTGGGCGTGCCGGAGGCAGGCTGATAGGGAACTATCCAGCGGGTTTTCTCTATGAGTCCTGGCAGGCACATCTGCAGAAGTTGTCGGGCATCTTCGGGTGAAATCTCCCGTTCCCACTCGAAACGGGATAGTCCGACATCGCCGGACTTGGACTTGACTGTCAGGAAGGCTTGCTCTGCCCCACCCTCTTCTGTGCGCAAGCGGACACGCACGGTGCGCCCTGCGTCCTTGCAGATATAACCTTGCACTATGTCGTACTTGCGCGTAGCGAGTGTCTTGTATGTGTCGTTGACAACGAGGAACTTGCGTTCGATTTCCGTATTGTTCATAGACTATTGCCGTTGAGGGGTGGATAGAATGTTGATGTCCATGTGGGGGTAGGCGAAGGGGAAGCCTTGGGGTGGGAGTTCGGTGTAGAAACGGTTGTTGAGGTCATAGAGGACGTCCCAGTAGTCGGAGGTGCGCACCCACGCACGGATATAGAAAGTGATGTCGCTGGTATTGAGCGAGGAAAGGACTACCGTCGGGTCGGGAATAGTAAGCCCTGCGGTGTCCACCGCGGAACGCGAGTGGTTCTTGGGGCGTTCGTCCGCCGAAGTGAGGATACGCTTGTCGGACAACAAGATAGTGCGAATGGCATCCATACAGGCATTGGAGTCCACCCCGTAACTGACACTCACTTTCCACTCCACGCGGCGCAGCACCTGCGCAGACACGTTCTCTATCGTGCCATTGGAGAGGGCTCCGTTGGGCAAGACCACGACACGGTTGTCGGTAGTGAGAATCTTGGTGGAGAAGATATTAACGTCCATTACAGTGCCCGACTGCCCTTGCGCGGTGATAAAGTCTCCCGCTTTGAATGGTCTGAAAACCAGAAGGATAATGCCGCCTGCGAAGTTCTGCACCGTACCCGACAGTGCCATACCGATTGCCATACCTCCTGCGGCAAGCAAGGCTGCGAATGAGGTGGTGTCCACGCCCAAGGTGCCAATCGTAGCGATAACCAGCATCACCGTGAGCGTGATGCTGACGAAGGAGCATATAAACGATGCCAGTGTGCGCTCGGTATGGCGACGCTCAAAGACGCGCACCAGCAGCCGTTTGACACGACGAATGAGCCATGCGCCAATGAGGTAGATGACCAATGCCACCAGTACCTTCAGCCCGAAATGAACAGCACTATCCAGTACCCCATGCCAGAAGGATTCGGGGTCGGTTTGCACCTGCCGGATGATGTTCTCCGTCACCACCCGGATAGAGTCCGAAGGCGGAATAGCAGGCGTGGGAACTTCTATATCAAGAAAAAGCATATCCGTTTACAATAAATAGGAAAAACACACGTGTCGTTGCCGTCTCGTTGCCGTGTCGTTGCCGTAATTGACAGCATCGTATAGCGAGCCATATACGGTGCGTCGTGCATGGTTATCGGAGTCGGTCGGCAGCGCGGACGAGAGCCTCGTCTTTGAGTATGCGGCGGGTAGCCATAAGCGACAGCACCACATTGACAAGAGGAATGGCTGCCCATACGTTGAGATACCAGTCGGCATCCTCCAGCACTGCGCCGTTGATTGGTTCGTTGCCCTTAACGATGTAGGCGATGTAGAGTGCAAGCAGGGCATAGTAGCCGAGACACAAGATTACGTTCACGACATTGATTCGGGCTTGCAAGAGGCGGTGCTTGAAAAGGAAAATGTTAACCAACGCAATGACCGGCACAGCGATAGTGAGGACAGCCAATGGCCATTTGGAGAAGGTGGTCAGTGCGATATACTCCGTACCCGTGGGGGTAAGGAACTGCACCGGCGAGAAGAAGCACAGCAGTGCGCCCAGCACCACAATGAGCAGGAGATAGATGGTTTGAATACGTTGTATCATAGTTGTATCTGTTTATTTGATAGTCAGCTGTGTGGGCGTATAGGTGGCAAAATGCCCTATGCCGCCATCGACATTGGAATATATCTGTATGCCCTCCTGATTGCCAAGCGAGCCTATTTCGGTAATGATTTCTTCGACATAGTTATCGTCGTATTCGTACTTCTCATCGTATTCGTAGTTGGTGGGCAACTTGTAATTATCGTATAAGTTTGCGTCGTCCGACAGTACGACTGAGGTACGGTAAACATAGTAGTCGTAGGAGAATACGTCCACATCTATGGAGAGGTTGAGCAGGCAGAGACTATCCTCCCACAGGGTGGTGTTGTCCCAATCCTGGTCGGCAAAGAGGGCAATGCGCTTGCCCTGTTTGAGTTGCGCGGCGGGGAAATAGAGATAATTGGGACGCATAGCACCATAGTATTGGCACCCCATCGCTCTGAGATTGAGCGGGATGTTCCACATATCGCCTTCGGCATAGAGAAAGGTGAGCGGGACTGTGTCAAGGACGACTATGGTGTCGTGGGAGACTTTGGTGTAGGTGTAGCCACGGTCCTCGTCATATACCTTTTCCTCGTGGCGAACCTCCTTTTTTGCTTTGCAGGTGAATGCGCCGCTGTTGATACGAACTCCCACAAGGGCATTGTCGTTGCCCGTATAGGCATCGAGGTCGAGTGCGAACCATACCCAGCCGTTTTCGGTGAACGTAGGGTAGAGGTCGGTGGTGTGTACGGCACGGATAGTGACGGGTTTGGGGACGGTTTGCGTGGCGGTGGCGGTACCAAGCGTAGAGTGTTTGACTTCCAGTTCGATACGGTCGCCGGCGGACAGGGTGTAGTCCGCGACGAGGTACTGTTTGCTGCCGGTGTTGTAGGCGGCAGTGTGCCATTCGCCATCGTTGAAGCGCATACGTACCGAGGCATCGGACAGGAAAGCCCGAGGGTGCTCCATGCGGTAGTATCGGTCGGTGGTGCCGTCGGAATAGGTGCGCTCGTACCATACAGTATCCAATTGCACCTTGCCGAGTGTGGGGGTGGTGCTGCATACGAAGCAGGCGGGTTGCTGCCCCGCAGCCATCTCCGCCGAGATGACCAGTTGCTGCTTGTCGTTGTCGCCGTGGTACTCTATCTCCGTCTCACAGGAGATGAAGCACACCACAAAAGCCACCGTACCCAATGCGCGTACCGCCATCCACCCTTTGGCAAGGAAACGTATCTCGTCGTTGGTGAGATAGGTATGCAGAAATTCCAATAATTGCTTCTTCATGATTGTCAGAACTTGAATTGATAACTGATACTGGGCATGATAGGGAATATGGATACCTGGTACAACTTGCCGTCGGAGGACGGGAAAAGCATGTAGGGGTTCTTGTGGTTGTACACGTTATAGACGCTGATGTTGACTATATGCTCGGCGTTGCGCAGCCACCCGCCCCGCGAGAGGATGGGGCTGCCCGCGCGCTTGTGGGGTATATGGAAATTGATACCCAAGTCGAGACGATGGTAATCGGGCATGCGGAAGTTGTTGCGCTCCGGCGTATAGTTTATGTATTGTCCCAAGGAGGGGTCGTAGTAGGTCTGCGTGGCGAGTGTGGCGCGGTTGCCGGTACCATAGACGAAGGTGGCGGCGATGTCAATCTTCTTTGTGATGTCGTACTGGAGCGTGACGGAGAGGTCATGCTCACGGTCGTACTTGGCATGGAACGGTCTGCCGAAATTGATTTCGTCGAACTGCCGCATGGTGCGGCTCCATGTATAGCCAATCCAGCCTGTGACAGGTCCGACGGTTCGCTGTAGCAGGACTTCCACTCCGTAACTCCAGCCGTTGCCGAGGGTGACCTGCTGGTCCCAGTTCGCCGCGCTGCCCATGAACGATGCGCCTTCCTTGTACTCCATCAGGTTTTTGGAATACTTGTAGTAGCCTTCGACTGATATCTCCAGTTGGTTGAGCAAGTTGTAACTCAGCCCCGCCGCTACCTGCATGGAGCGCATGGGCGGCAGGTCCTTGGTGATAGGCACCCAGAGGTCTGTGGGCATGGACACCGATGAGTTGGACAAGAGATGCACATACTGCGACACATAGGAGTACGATGCCTTGAAAGCCAAGTCCTTGTAAATCAATGCACGCAAGCCGAGGCGCGGCTCAATGGACGGGTATGCCTTGCCGCGCACGCCGTAGAGGGAGCCGCGGAGCCCCATATTGAGCCGCAGCCACTGCCACGGGGAATAGGTGTCCTCGATGTAAAGGGCTGCTTCGTGTCCGTGGGTCATGGTGCCGCCGATGGTGGTGTCCACCCGCATGATTTCCTGTTGGTTGTCCCCTTCGAGCATATAGAGATTGCCGACCGAGGGTTGGAAGAGGTGATAGGTATAGTTGCCCCCGAACTTGATGTCGTGCTTGGCAGCGGGTGCATAGTCGAACTGTGCGGCAAGCGTAACATCGTGAATGTTAGAGGAATATGTCATGGACTGATCGAAGATGTAGGTGCTTTCCTCGTCCCTGTACTTGGCGTTCATCGACTGCCCGAGACGGTATTGGTAGCGGGTGTAGGAGGCTTGCAGATTGCTGTAGAGTCGGGGCGTGATTTGGTGCTCCCAGTTGGTGGCAGCCATGATGTTGCCCCACGTGAAGCGCACGCCCATCTTGTCGAAGTCGCCGCTACTCTTGTCGGAATAGCGCATGTACATCACGTCATCGCCCATATAGTAGGTGGCAGAGAGTTTGTCGCGGTCAGAGAACGTGTGCGACACCTTGGCGTTGACGTCATAGAAATAGTAGCCGCCCGTCATGGAGAAGCCGTCCTGACGGCTCACGGCAGCCAGTATAGGCGCAAGGAACAGGTCGAAGTAGGTGCGCCGCGCGGATATGTTGAAGGTGGTCTTGGCACGCGGTTCGAGGTCGCGTTTCAACGAGTCGAGTTGCGCCTTGGTGAAGATAGGTCCTTCCACGTTCATCTTCGCCGCAAGGAGTCCGACGGTGATACCTCCGTGCCAGAAAGCGGAGTTGCCGTCGTTCTGCCGCACATCGATGACCGAACTCAAGCGCGAACCGAACCGCGCGGGGAAGTTACCCTTGTAGAGGGTGACGTTTTTGATAGCGTCGGCATTGAACACGGAGAACATACCCATAGCGTGACTGACGTTGTATAGGGGTACGCCGTCAAGCATGATGAGGTTCTCGTCCGGTCCGCCGCCCCGCACATAGATACCCGCGCTGCCTTCCGAACCCGACTGGACGCCCGGGAGCAGTTGTATGGCTTTGAGCACATCCACTTCGCCCCCTATGGCGGGGATATTGCGAATCTGTGCGATGGGGACCTCCACCGCCGACATCTGCGCGCTGTGAGGGCTGTTGAGGGACTGGTGACCGATGACCGTGACCTCCTCCAAGCGTGTGGAAGGGCGCAGGGTGAAGTGGAGGACGGTGTCCTTGTCTAATAGGAACGCGCGCGCGAGGGTGGTGTGATAGCCCACGTAACTGATTTGAAGGGTGTGCTCGCCCTCGGGGAGTGTGAGCGTGTAGAATCCCGCGACGTTGGTTGCCACGCCTTGGCGGGAGACGGTGTCATAGACCGATGCGCCTATCAGCCGTTCGCCCGACTCGGCGTCGGTGATGTAGCCGCTGACCGTATGGCGTTGCGCCATCAAGGGCAATGCCAACAGTGTGATTATGAGCGGTATGTAGCGGCGCAGGTTCATTATTCCGCGTCTGTTTGGGGTGCGTCTTGCGAATCAAGGAGGCTGACCACGCCGTCTTTCAGCATGTAGCGTTCGCCCGTGGCGGGGCAGACTGCCATGTCGTGGCGGTCGAAAGTGAGACGCTCGCCGTGGCGGCTCACCCAGCCTATGCGTCGTGCGGGGTTGCCGACCATAAGGGCGTAGGCGGGGACGTCTTTGGTGACCACAGCCCCTGCGCCGATGAGACAGTACTCACCGAGCGTGTGCCCGCAGACGATGGTGGCGTTTGCGCCCACCGTCACGCCACGACGGAGAATGGTCTCGCGGTACTCGGTCTTGCGGCATACCGCGGCACGCGGGTTCAGTACGTTGGTGAAGACCATGCTCGGTCCGAGGAATACGTCCGCGCCGCAGCGCACTCCCGTATAGACGGACACATTGTTCTGAATCTTGCAGTTGCGCCCCAGCACCACATCGGGCGAGATAACGACGTTCTGCCCGATATTGCAGTCTTCGCCTATCTGACAGCCCGCCATGATGTGCGAGAAGTGCCAGATTTTGGTGCCGCGCCCGATGATGCAGCCTTCGTCCACGTAGGAAGAGGGGTGGACGAAATAGCCTGACTGCTCCGACTCCCCCGACCCCCTCAGAGAGGGGGACTCCATAGTGGGGTCGGTATATGGATTGTCTTGCTTCATTTTCAGTTCGATTTTTGTTGTTTGTAGATTGTCTATCCCTTGCTCATCCCTTGCTTATCCCTTGCTGTTTTGCCCGACCAATTTCCGACCGTTTTCCGGAGTTCTCCCGAAGTTCTCTCGGTATTCTCTCGGGAAATTGTCGGGGGTGTATCGCGGGTCTGTCGCGGGTCGGTTAGAAGAATAATTTGAGAATGTCGTTTCCGTTGGCGAAAATCAGCAACGCCATCAGCAGCCAGAAGCCGATATTGTTGGCGATTTCAAGGAACTTGTCGCTCGGTTTGCGGCGCGTGATGATTTCCCAAAGCAGGAAGAGGATATATCCGCCGTCGAGTGCGGGTATGGGCAGGAAGTTCATGAACGCGAGGATGAGGCTGAGGAATGCCGTCATGTGCCAGAACGAGAACCAGTCCCATGTGTCGGGGAACATGTTGCTCATCGCGCCGAAGCCGCCGAGCGACTGCGCTCCCTCCTTGGTGAAGACGAGCCGGAACTGCTTGACGTACATCTTGAGCATGTCCCAGCCATAGCGAATGCCCGCGGGGATAGCCTGCCAGAGCGTGTAGTCGGTGTGCCGGTAGGAGTAGAACTGCCATGCCATGCGCGGATAGACGCCCAGTTTGCATTGGTCGCCGATGAAGACGCCCGCGTGCCGCAACTCGCCCGCGCGGTAGAAGTCCACGGTGATGCTGTCGCAGGGGTGTTGGAGCAGTTGTTGGGTGGTCTGGATATAGCAGAGCCCGTCCTGCCCGTTGATGCCGACGATGCTGTCGCCCGCCTGCATGCCGCCATAGTAGGCTGCGCCGCCCTCCATGACGGAGTCCACGACGAAGGGCATGAAATAGCCGATGAGTTGGTAGGCGCGCTTCTGGTAGGACTTGTCGGCACGCTCTTTCTCGCGCTCCTGACGGTCGTGCTCGTTCTGCAGGGCGAGGTAGCGGGTGCCGAGGTCTTTGGACATGGTGAGTGCGATGGTGTCGCTGCCACGCAGGACAAGGACGTCCTGCTTGCCGTCGATGATGAGCCACTGGATGACATCGCTCAGGTCTTGCGGCTCTTGGTTGTTGATAGTCAGTATCTTATCTTGCTGTTGGAAGCCCTCTTCCTGCAGCAGTTCGGAGTAGTAGAGCCCCGAGGTGATGTGGCTGAGCGGCATGGTGTCCTGCCCCCAATGGAAGAGGATGAGCCCGAAGATGAGCAACGCCGCCACGAAATTGACCATGATACCGCCGATGATGATACATAGACGTTGCCATACGTTCTTGGCGCGGAACTCCCACGGCTGCGGTTCGGAGGGCAGGTCGGTGGCGGACTTGGTCTCGTCCACCATGCCCGCAATGGCGCAATAGCCGCCGAAAGGCACCCAGCCGATGCCCCACTCGGTGTTGTCGGGGTAACGACGCCAATCGTCCTCAGGCAGGGCTGCGAGTTCGCTCTCGGTCATGGGACGATAGACGGGACGTCCTTTCTCGTCCAACTTGGGTTCGTGGGTTATCGGGTCTTCCACCTCCACCATAGCGGGAGGAACGTTCTTGGCGAAGAACTTCACGCGCCAGCGACCGTTAATCTTCTTGGCGCGCACCAGCGAGAAGCGCGGGTTGAAGAACATATAGAATTTCTCCACGCGCACCTTAAATATACGCGCGAAGGTGAAGTGCCCCAACTCGTGAATCACCACGAGAAAACTGAGAGCCACTATGAGTTGTATCCACTGCATTGTTGGTAATTATGAATGAGGAATGATGAATTAGGAATGTATCTTGTTGATTATTTCTGCTGCTATTTGGCGGGCGGCATGGTCGGTCTGCACGTAGTCGTCGTAGGTTGGTTTTTCTACGAAGGCGGCTTTTGCCATGGCCTCGGCGATGATGTCCGACATCTGCAGGAAGCCGCAACGCCCCTCACGGAAAGCGAGGTTCGCCACCTCGTTGGCGGCATTGAGCACGCAGGGGATATTGCCCCCGCGGCGGGTGGCTTGGTATGCCAAAACGAGGTTCGGGAAACGCTCAGGGTCGGGTTGCTCGAAGGTCAGGTCGTGTGTCAGGAACAAGTCCAGACGCGGGAAGTCGCTGGCTATGCGTTCAGGGTAGGTGAGCGCGTACTGGATAGGCAGGCGCATGTCGGGGGCACCGAGTTGGGCTTTCACCGCCCCGTCGCGGAACTGCACCGCGCTATGCACGATGGACTGCGGGTGCACCAGCACCTCTATTTTCTCCACCTCTACGCCGAACAGCCACTTGGCTTCGATGACCTCAAAACCTTTGTTCATCATGCTTGCGGAGTCAATGGTAATCTTTGCGCCCATGTCCCAGTTGGGGTGCTTGAGGGCATCGGCAGCCGTAACGTGCGCCATCTGCTCGCGGGTGAAAGTGCGGAATGGTCCGCCGCTGGCGGTCAGGAGTATCTTCTCTATCTCGTTGTCCTGTTCGCCCGCAAGTGACTGAAAGATAGCAGAGTGTTCACTGTCCACGGGCAGGATTGGGGCGTGGTACTGTTGTGCCAGACGGCAGATAATCTCGCCCGCCACGACGAGGGTCTCCTTGTTGGCAAGGGCGATGGTCTTGCCCGCACGGATAGCCTCCATAGTCGGGCGCAAGCCGGCATAGCCCACCATAGCCGCCACCACAATGTCGATGCTCGGCATCGTAACCATCTCGGCGATGGCGTCTGCACCTGCCCATACCTTGACAGGGAGGTTGGCGAGTGCTTCCTTGAGCGGTTGATAGAGGCTCTCGTCGGCAATGCACACCACCTCGGGGTGGAACTCGCGCGCCTGGCGTATGAGCAGGTCGATGCTCCGGTTTGCCGAGATGGCATAGACCTCAAAGCGGTCGGGGTTCGCCCGCACCACGTCAAGGGTCTGCGTGCCGATACTGCCCGTGCTGCCTAATATAGCAATCTTTTTCTTCACTATACCTTGTATATCCATCAAAACGCTATTACCTCTTCGGGGTTGACGGCTTTGCCGTTCTGCCACAGTTCAAACCACAGCGGTTGCCCGTCTGCTGCGATGGCTATGCTCTCGCCCGCCTGCACGCTGCTGCCCACGGGTTTGAGCACTTCCTCCACCTGCCGATAGATGGATAGGTAGGTGGTGTGCTGCACCATGACGGTGTAGGTGTTGCCAATCTCGTAGTTGGCAAAGACCACCGTGCCCGCCAACACCGAGGTGATGTTCTCGTGCTTGGGCGTCTGCACCGCCACGCCGTAGCGTTGCTCCTCCGCCGAGAAATGCTCCACCACTACGCCGTGCGCTGGGCGGAAGAAGGTGAGTATCGGCGTAGTGTTCTGCACATCAAACAGTTGCAGGTTGTCTTTCTCCTTGGCTTCGTACTGGGCTATGAACTCCGCCGTGGCTTCGCTCTTCGCCTCAAGCAGTTGCTCGCGCATGATGAGTTGCATGGAGTCGAGACGCTGCACGGTGTCGGACTGCACCTCGCCAGCCACCACCTGCTTGATGACGTCCAAGTACTGCCGCTGCAGGTCGAGCGACGTCTGTATGGAGTCCACACGCGCCGACTCGATGACCAACTGCTTGCGGATATTCTCCGAGTAGCCGGGGAGGTAGTTGCGTATGGGGGTGTAGAGTATCACTAATGAAAACAGCCCCAGTGTGAGCAGGAACATTGCCGCCAACAGGACAATAGCCCCCCAGCCGCTGAGGTGGGTGGACCATTGTTCCGTCCACGTGTCTTCGTCGAGGATACTGATGCGGTGCTTGTCGCGCAACCGCCGCCACCAACTGTCTTTCTTCTTTTCTGTCAATTCTTAATTCTTAATTTTTCATTCTTAATTGAGTATGGTGCACCCCGTGCACGGCTTGAGTTGTTTGAAGAAGTCGTTGCCTTTGTCGTCCACGAGGATGAAAGTGGGGAAGTTCTCCACCTCAATCTTCCAGATGGCTTCCATACCCAACTCGGGATACTCCACGCATTCGATGGACTTGATATTCTCCTGTGCCAGAATAGCAGCCGGTCCGCCAATCGAACCGAGGTAGAAACCGCCGTGCTTCTTGCAGGCATTGGTTACATCAATCGAGCGGTTGCCTTTGGCAAGCATGATAAGGCTGCCTCCGTGGTCTTGGAACTCGTCCACATACGGATCCATACGTCCTGCCGTGGTCGGTCCCATCGAACCGCAAGCCATACCCTTGGGCGTCTTGGCGGGACCTGCATAGTAGATAGGGTGGTTCTTGAGGTATTCGGGCATCGGTTCGCCGGCATCCAGACGGGCTTTGATCTTCGCATGGGCGATGTCGCGCCCCACGATGATAGTGCCGTTGAGCGAGAGGCGGGTGCCTATCGGGTATCGGGTCAGGATATTGCATACATCGCGCATCGGCTGGTTGAGGTCGATACGTACCGCATCGCCCTCGCCTGCATTGCGCAACTCCTCGGGTATCAGGCTGCCGGGATTGTTGTCCATACGCTCAATCCAGATACCGTCTTTGTTGATCTTGCACTTGATGTTGCGGTCGGCGGAGCAACTGACGCCCAAGCCGATAGGGCAACTGGCACCATGGCGCGGCAGGCGTACCACACGCACGTCGTGCGCCATATATTTGCCGCCGAACTGTGCGCCGAGACCTATTTTGTAGGCTTCTTGCAGCAGTTGTTTCTCAAGTTCGGTATCGCGGAAGGCACGCCCTGTCTCGTCGCCCGTGGTCGGCAGGCTGTCATAGTAGTGGGTGGATGCCAACTTGACGGTCAGCAGGTTCTTCTCCGCACTGGTACCGCCTATGACGATAGCGATATGGTACGGCGGGCAAGCGGCTGTACCGAGACTCTTTATTTTCTCCACAAGGAACGGAATCAGCGTGCCGGGGTTCTGAATACGCGCTTTGGTCTCCTGGTAGAGGTAGGTCTTGTTTGCGCTTCCGCCGCCTTTGGTAACGCATAGGAAGCGGTACTCCATACCCTCGGTAGCCTCTATATCTATCTGTGCGGGCAGGTTGCATTTTGTGTTCACTTCCTCGTACATCGACAGCGGTGCATTTTGCGAATAGCGCAGGTTGTCTTGCGTGTAGGTGTTGTAAACACCGTGGCTCAATGCCTCTTCGTCGCAGTAGCCCGTCCAGACCTGCTGCCCTTTCTCGCCATGTACGATAGCCGTTCCGGTATCCTGGCAGAGCGGCAGTTGCCCCTTGCAAGCCACTTCGGCATTGCGCAGGAAAGTGAGTGCCACATACTTGTCATTGGCACTGGATTCCGGGTCGCGCAAGATCTTGGCTACCTGCTCGTTGTGGCTGCGGCGGAGCATAAAACTCACGTCGTGGAAAGCCTGCTGCGCCATCTTGGTCAGACCTTCGGCTTCCACTTTCAGGATCGGGTGCCCCTCAAACTCGCCAACCGACACATAGTCTTTGGTCAGCAGATAATACTCTGTTTCGTCTTTACCGAGTTGAAACATCGGTGCATACTTAAATTCCATAATTTATTTCGTTTATGCGTTTATACGTTTGTTGGTTTATGGTGCTGTTTAGCCTGCAAATGTACAACTTTTTTTGCATATACACAATAGCATACGCCTTTCGCCCCACAAATCGACCACAAAGGTACTACAAACACAGAGTCCGTTGAGCGTTTCCGGTAGTTTCTGTTACTTTCCGTCGCGATTTGATGCGATTTGTCACTTTCCGTCACTTTCTGTTACTTTTCTCTTGCAACTCATTGTACAGCAACCCCGTAATCATTCTTGGGCGGTATCTTTCAGGGGGACGATGCCGTGTCTTGGGGGACGACGCGAGCCGCGTCGTCATATAGGCAGATTATTGAGCCCCCTCTTTGAGGGGGTTGGGGGAGTCTCTCTTAACGACGCGAGCCGCGTCGTCCCCCATCTCGTCCTCGAAGAGACAAGGGGAATCACCTCACCTGCCCCGCACGGAAATGCCCCAGATACCCCCTGTATGACATATACGACTGAAAGCAGGCTTGATATTCTTCCGCACTCATCCCCTGCTGCAACCGCATTGCCCACTCATGAGAGCGGACATGGTATTTCGCCAACGTGCGGTGGGTGCAATGGCGGTAATGCGGATACACCACCGCTCCGAGAAACTCCAAGGGCGGTACACGGTGTTGCCTATCGGGCAGACTGACCGGCTGCAACACTATCTTGTGCGGGTGAAT
>CAKVBV010000004.1 GCA_934725535.1 uncultured Bacteroidales bacterium
AAAATATACGTTTTTTATGATGAAACATTTGGAGATAAACATAAAAAGCCGTGTAATTTACCATTAATTTTGCATTAAAGGGCTCATTAGGCATATAGCAAATGTATCCAATATCTGTTTTCTATCCCTTGCTTATCCCTTGCTGAATCACATACTAATCACATACTAATCACATACTAATGTCATACTAATGTCATACTAATCTCATACACTTAACTCGACAAAGACACGAGGACCTCCCCTAACCCCTCCTTCAAAGGAGGGGGATGAAATTACATTCCAATCGGTGGCTTACTATATTCCTCGCGGTGGTTTATTACATCCCGGGGGGTGGTCCGGGGGGCGGGCCGACGGGAGGTGTGCCGGGCTTCTGACCACTCTCGAGCATGTCCTGTATGTGTCCGCCCATGCCCTTGGCTTTGAGAGAGCCCATGCGGTTGAGTTTGTAGGTGAAAGTGAGCAGGAAATACGTGGGTAAGGTGTTGTATTTTTGGTAACTAACGTAGTTGTCGCCGACGGTCTGCACGATATTTTTCTTCTGGTGGAGGAGGTCATAGACCTTGAGGGTGAGGGTGGCGTTCTGCCACGACTTGTCCACGGAAGCGTTCCAGATGATTTCGTTGATGTCGGTGAGTCCCGTGTAGCCGTAACGCGCCGTGTAGCCGCAGTCGGTGGCGATGTTCCACGACTTGGGCAGATGGAGGGTGAGGTCGCCCGTGACAGACCAGTTGAGTACGTTGCTCAGGCTGTTGATATTCAGCGTGTTCTGCGTGCGCGAATAGGTGATGTTGCCGCGTAGTCCGACGTCCACTATGCTGTGGGTGAGGCGCAAAGCCATATCCTCGCTGACCTGCATGTTGCCCGAGCGTGAGGTCTCGCCGCGGAGCATCGTGCCCGCGTCAATCATCTGCTCGATGTCTGCGGCGGACTGCTCGCGGAGGATGTAGCCCACCCGCTGGTTGTAACTGACGGCGGTGCGGGTGTTGAACTGCATGAGTTTGTTGGCGAAGGGGGTGTTGTACATGAAGTCCGCGCCGAGGTTCCACGGGAGAATGTCGGCGTTGACGGTCTGCTGGTAGAGTTTGCCGGTCTCGTCGTAGATAGAGTTGGCGACGAGTGCGTCTTTGGTCAGGGTACCGCGCATGCCGGTCATGATGCTGGACATACGGTCGGTGTTGAAACGCGAGTACATAACCATGAGGTTGTGTTGGAACGCGGGTTGGAGACTGAGGTTGCCGACGGTCTCGGACATGGCGTCGGAGTTGTTGCGGACGGGTTCCATCTGCGTGATGGTGGGCTGTGAGACGGTGCCGCGGTACATGATGCGGGCGAATTCTTTCTTGCCGAACTTGTACTTGAACTGGATATTCGGCGACCAGTTCCATTGGTTGTAGAGAGTGTCGCGTGCGAGTATGTCGCCGTAGGAGGTGGTGGAGTGGGTCTGGGTGGCGAGGACCCGTGCGCCGAGTGTGAGGTCGAACTTCTGCTCGACCCAGCGGTAGTTGAGTTCGAGTTGCTCGGTGTAGAGGTGGTTGGAGAGGATATTGGAGTAGGTGCTATCGAATTGATAATCACCGGTTAGGGTATCTTTTGTGTACTGGTCCTTGTGCGAGGCGCGGTCCTTGCCGGAGAAGGTAGCCGCGATTTCGAGTAGGTGGTTGTTGCGGTAGATGGGTTCGACGTAGGAGGTCTTGAGGGAGTAACTGAGGGCGTTGTTGCCGGATTGTGTGTGCTGGTCCACGGTAGCGCGGCTGAGGAGGTTGTCCCACGCGAAAGTTTGGGTCTGCCCCTTGGTGTTGGTGAAGTCGATGTTGCCGTTGAGCGTCAAAGCCCTGCCCGGGCGTGCGAACTTGTGGTTGTAGATGGCTCGAATGGAGGCGGAGATGTCCTCGGAGAGGCTCGTCTGGTTCTGGTAGCCGTCGTTGATGCGCTCGTCGCCGCGGTCGTAGGTGTAGGCGTTGTAGGAGGTGTATCGGCTGTTGGTGTAACTGATGCGGGGTTGGAGAATGAGTTTGTTGGCAGAGTCGATTTGGTACTCCAGTTCGAGACGCACGTTGGCGTCCCACGATTGGGCTATCTTGCTTGTGGAGTCGGCGTTCAGGTAGGTGGCGTCCTCGGTGTAACTCTCCTTGTTGGTTCGGGTGCGGGTGTCGTTGTAGGAGTGGTTGAGGGCAGCGTCGCCGCCAAAGAGGAGTGAGGTGGCGGCATCGCGCTTGGTGATGCGGGAGTTGAGGTCGATGTTGGTGTTCACGCCCATGTTCTCCGACCACGTGATGCCCGCGTTCTGCCCGCTGAAGGGTCCGCGTCCGCGCCCGGAGCGGATTTCGTTGGTGTTGTTGGCACCGCCGATGATGGTGGTCTGGCTCTCGCCGAGGAGGATGTTGGTGAAGAGGCTGGCGTTGTAGCGGAAGTCGTCCTGGAAGAAGTGCTTGGTCTTGCCGGCTGCGGTTGTGCCGTAGGCAGGGTCGGCGTAGTTGAACCAGTTGCCGTTCTCCGTGACCATGTCCGCACCCAGTGCGCCGGAGTAGTTGCCGAAGACACCTTTCTTGCGGTCTTTTTTAAGGGTGAGGTTGATGATGCGCTCGCTGTCGTCGTCCTCGAAGCCCGTGAGTTTCGCCATATCGCTCTTCTCGTCAATGACTTGCACCTTTTCAATCATCTCGGCGGGAATGTTTTTGGTGGCGGCTTGCACATCGCTTCCGAAGAACTTCTTGCCGTCGATGCGCACGGCGGTCACGCTCTCACCGTTGACGGTGACGTTGCCCTCTTTGTCCACGGTGACGCCGTTCATCTTCTTGAGGAGGTCTTCCACCATGGCGTTCTCGCCCACCTGATAGGCGGCGGTGTTGTACTCGATGGTGTCGCCCTTGACGGTCATCTCTGCCGCGTGCCCACGGACACTCACTTCGGCAAGGTGCATGACCTCTTCCTGTAGCAGAATGGCGGGCAAATCCAGTTGATGGTCAGGCATTTTGACGGTTTTGCTCACCTCGGTGAAGCCAACGGAGGATATGTAGAGCCTGTACTCGCCTGCGCGGATGTTGGTGAGAATGAAGGCTCCGTCCATGTCGGTCTGTGCGCCCTGCACCAGCACGGAGTCGCGCCCCGTCGGGACCTGCGTGTAGGAGAATAGCCGGACGGTAGCCATCTCGACGGGGGATTTGTCCGTTTTGCTTAGCACTATGCCTGAGAGTGTATGCCCTGTGCCCTCTGCCGCCATTGCGGGTGGGCATATCATGATGATAGCGGATATTGCCGCTATGGTGCAAAACAATATCCGTTTGCCTGTTTTACTTGCCTTTTTGTACATCTGACTGATTATTTGCTACATCGGTTTTGCAAATATCGTGCCAAACGGTTATTGCCAAGTAAGTCGAGACGGGCATTATGGTGGTTTTGAACGGACGGCTACGCCATATTACCATTGAGAGGTTATGAAATCCATAGCCCCCCAAAAAGTGTTGAGCGGATGTTATATGAGGCGTATTTATTAGAGGAGCGAGCGTGCTTCGTCTTTGAGTGCTTGGAGTGCGCGGTCGTTGGCTGTTTCGCCATTGGAAGAGTAGGCAGTGATGAGCACTTTGGCATAGTCGAGGGCAGTGCTGCCTGCGGGTAGTTGCTGCGCCATAGCGTTGATGAAAGCGATAGTCTGCTCTTTGGCCGTGGTGATGAGTTGCCAGACCTCGTCGCTGACATATATCTGCTGGCTGAGGTTGTGGTCGTACTCTATGCGGACAGCCTGCATGAGACGTTGCTGCACCTGCAGGACGGTCATCTCGGCGAGAGGTATATCCACGAGCAAGTGTTCGGGTGTGGTGCGCTCCAACAGAAGCGACAGGCGCTCATAGGCACGCATACGAATGGGGGAGATTTCCTTTTGGGACAGTTTTTTGAGTTCCCAAAGGCGTTTCTGCTCCTCGTTTTTGAAGAGGTTGTGCATGACTAACCATGTTGCCAGCAGGACGATAAGCGACGGTATGGCGTATTTGAGGACTTCTGTCATTGTAGAATGGTATTTGTTGCCTGCAAAATTACAGTTTTTTTTGCATATATGCAAGGGCGGTAGCTCAGGTTACATAAGTTCGATATAATTGCAGACAGCAACGACTAAACAACAAGTAAGGAAGATAGCATTACCCATTATATTGGGCATTCCCAGGACTTAAATGAACGGACGGCTACGCCGTATTATCGCAAATTAAGCATAAACATTTATGTCCGATTAGCGTAATTGGCGTGGGGTTTGCAGCATGCCTATATGAACTGCATCGTTCCACAAAAAAGCAAGAGACTGTCTGTCAATGGTCAGGCAGCCTCTTGCTTTGGAAGGGAATTTCGTGTCGTATTACTGCACAATCACGGAGAAAGTGTAGCGGTTGGCGTCCTCGTCCCTGATAGTGAGCAGATAGACACCCGCCCAATGCGGAGCCGTGATACCCTCGCCGTGAGCGATGGTCTGCTCGTCAATCGTCATGCCGTAGATATTCGTCCAACGGGCGGTTCCGTTCATGGTTGCGGCCTTGTGCCCGATGACAGGCATACGCTGACCGCGCTCGACCAAGGTGGGGACGTTGGGTACGTCGGTGGGCGAGATGAGTGTGGGGGTGATGGGACAGGTCATGAGTTGGAGACTGTCGCCCGCACGGGTGACCAATGCCGCGTATTCGGCATTCATATCGAGTCCTTCGGGGTTGTAGTAGTAGGAGTCCGTGGCACCGGTGATAGGCTGCCCGTTCTTGTACCACTGGAAAGCGACGAGGTCGAAGCCGCCGTTGTAGTCGGTGTTGCGGACGGAGAGGACGTCGTTCCAACGTTGGGTGAAAATGGTGTCGGGGTAGAGTACTTTGAGCGAGAGATGCAGCGTGTCATCGAAGATGTCTTGCGGGTAATGAATACGCATAGAGTCATGGAAGATAATCATAGCGGGGTAGATGTCAGGGCGTATGGGCTGATATACATTGACATCTATGAACGATGCAGGTACACGTTGTTCTATTATCTCCTCCATATTGTCGGTTTGCCAAAGGACGGAGTATTTGTAGCCTCGTCCTTGTTTGATGGCGAAAGATACAGACCACGTGTTATCGTTGGCACAGATAGAGTCCACCGCAGGCATATCCACGATGAGGTATTCGTGTACGTAGAGTTTGAGCGTGGAGATACTATCACAACCCAGTACACTCTTGGTGGCATGTACGTAAGTGCCCGATTTATCGCGTAAGGTGTCGTTGAACATTAACGGACTGTCGGACATAATGACGGTGTCCAAGTCAGAGAACAATGTATCCTGCATCAACAAGTGGGTTTGGATGATACTATCGCATCCGATGGAGGATATGATGGTGTCGTTGTAGTCGCCCGACTCGTAGTAGGTTTTGCCCACAAACTCGGTGCCATCGGGGTTGGTGCCCTTGTAGGTATAGGGATAGCCCTTGCAGCCGATATAGTAGTTATCTGTATAGGTGGTACCGATAGCAGGGAGATAGATGGTCTGTGTGAAGATACTATCACAGTTCTGCACCGTAGCCCTGACAGAGACTTGGAACGTGTCACCCGCTTGTGGGAACTCCATCTCGTCCAACTTATATTGTGAGAGGTTCTTCACCAGATTGTTGTACTTGCCGAAATCCCAAAGTATGGCATCGGGCTTTGAGATAATGGTGTCGTTGGGCGTGCCATCGCGGTGTCGCTCAACCTGCTCCATGCGGCTGTTGTTGGTAAACGTGATGTAGTTGCGGCAATCACGACGGCTTATCTTGTAGGAGAAATCACCCACAGGGTAGTGGGGCTTGGAGGAAGCATAGAGAGTAAACGAGCACTCGGGTTTCTCTTTGAAGATGACATCCACAGCATATTCGCGTGTGTCCATAGAGTCAGTGAGGGTATAGGTCTGCTCTGTAGAGAGTGTCTTTTGAAGCGGGTCGTCAGCATAGTACCACTTGTAGTCGAAACCGGAAGGCGCACGGAACTCAGTGATAGTGGAACCATCACAAGCCTCACCATCCAAGTCGGCTTTGTCGCAGCCGAGAGTGAAATATGCATAGCCGAAGTGAGCGCCTGGAGAGCAATCAAATGTGGTTAATTGTACCGTAAGCGTCTGTCCAATATAGTCAGAGAGGTTTACACCTATGGTAGTCCAATCTTTCCATACTACATTCATGGCTCGACTACCTGATGTGGCGGCATCCAACGTGTCACGAGTCCACCCTTCGTTCACCCAACTGGAGTTGAAATCTGCAGATGTACATCTCTCATCGGCTTTGTTGATACCTAATATCTTTAGCGTAAAACGAGGATCTTGTAAGTTCGGGTCTGAGGGATCTTTCTTTTCATCGTGTCCAGGACTTTCCAATAAGACTGCATACTTCAGTATCAGAATAGGCATAGTGGAGTCCACTACAAACTTAAATTCCACCCGTTCACTTTCTCCTCCGTTATTCCAATTACCTAATCGAACCGAAGCGATTTCACCATCCGGTACTGTCTTTAGTTTTCCCCGCGTACGAGGGTCAGTCTCTGTCTTAGAATAGTGGTGTGTATGACGACTTTCTATACTTTCAGAGCCTTCATCTACCATTTGCGTTGTGTATTTGTAATTGCCGGTTACAGTACTCGGCTTCTCCGTGCTAATATAACAGTTCTCATTAGACATGGTGATATAGTCAATGCAATGGTTGTCAGGGTAATAGATAAAACGGTTGTCCATTATTTTACCACTATAGTACTCCACCTGATTGAGCGTGTCCCAACAGATGGTGCGTACATAGAAGTCGCAGAAGCCTTCAGGTACATCTGTAAATACAAAGGATGTCGTGTCGGTGGCGTAGATGAGCCATGACTGCTTTTCATAACTATAGCATCCCACTTCATACTTGTTGGCATCGCCTTGCCAATTCAACATCAGCGAATCGCTGCCGGTGGTGGTGACGTTCAGTTTCTGAGGAGCGGCGCATGCGCGTCCGTCAATGATAGATATATTATCTATACAGGCACCAGGGTCTGCTGCCGTATTTCCATTGCGCCAAATAAACACCAAACGGAAAGGTCTGCCTGTCCGTCCTGCAGAAATAGTGGCTTGGCAGGTCTGCCATGTGGACTTGCTGCGCAGTCGTAGGCGGTCGTCTTCTTCTGCAGCTGTTGGGTTGACTACCAAAAGATATGACTCCACATCTTTGTTGATGATAGAACTAGCCACAGATGCAAGCGAGATGGAGTCTCCGTGTGTGTCCACAACAGGTACCCAACCCACGTACAAGCCGTCGGTTTTTCCATCTCTATAGCCATTGGCAATCCAATCGAAAGAGAGTGTGTAAGGCAGTCCTGTTCTATCCAACGTGATTGTGCGCGAAGCCATAACGACACAAGAAGAACCAGTGTATGATGTACTTAGTCCTCCATCGTTGGATATGTACATAGCATACTTGCCGCCATTGTTGATAGCAGAGTCTATAGCCCACTTATTGGGCAGTGCAGATGCCATATCCCCTACCAACAAGTTCCATTGTTTGGCTTCTTCCGCGTCTTCAAAGTCGCAGGAGTAATTATACACACTTTGTGCGCAGACGGTAGCGATACCCCCTAATATAAGGGCTGTAACTAAAACTGTTATATTGAAAAATCTGTTCATATCTATATGGTTTTAAGGCTTAACTAATATGATTTGTGTATGGACTGTGCCATTTTTTGCTATTAGGCGCAACAGGTAGCAGCCCTCCTGGCGTGGCATCATAAGGGTATTGTCGCCCAATGGTAATGTTTGGGTAGAGTAAAGCATACCTGTAGGTGTGTAGAAAGCGGCTGTCGTGGACTGAGTGATATGCAATGTTACGTGCTGCCCCACTGTTACCAATGTAGGAACTTTCCATTCAGACGCATTAACATCTGTTACCGGAGTACGTTTTTCGGGCACGATACTGCATGTAAACTGGCGGACATTATCTGAAGCACGCGTCAGTAATACGCAGTATTCGGCATTGGTATCCAATCCGCCGTCTTCTTGCCAGAAAGATTTCTTTGCAGCCTCGCCCGGTATTGGTTGTCCATTCTTGTACCATTGGTATTCTGTAAACGTGTATCCTCCGTTGTAATCTTTGTTTCGCAGGAAGATGGCGGTCTCCCACTTCTGCTGCAGAATAGAAGAAGAATACCTAATGTCCAAAGAAAGTACATCTTCTACATCCGATTGGCATACGGGGTGCTGATAAAACTTCATTCTAACCGTATAGACATTGGGCAATATCGTGTTGCTATAGGCGTAAGAGAATTGCTCTTGTGCTTTCTCTAACGGAGCATAAGGGTTATGGTATATGACCGTATCATGGAAACCTTGTGCATGTGCTCCTGCATCAAATGTGATATGGAGACTATCGAAATTACCATGTTGGATAGTATACCCCAAGGTCATACTGCTGTCGTCAGCACACAGTGGAGCCAACTCATCCACCAACACACCCAATAGAGGAATAACAGTCAATGATAGATTAACAGTGCTATCGCAGTCGTAACTGTTGGAGAACTTCACCGTGTAGTTTTGTGTGGTGGCATAGTCTTCTTCGCGTCCTCTATCATAGTTCTGCAACGTTCCTTTGTAGTATCCACTCAAGGTATATGGCAACTGCGCAGCAGATATAGTGTCCACGACGTTGGTGGCACTGACAGGATTGACTGTCAAATTAAGGACTTCGAGACTATCACATCCAAACCGGTTCTGCATTTTATGAATATATGTACCGGTTTTCGTAATGTGTTCGCCATAGAATGTGTATCCGATATTGCGGCAGACGGTATCACGTATCAAAGAGTCCGGTGTCGTGATGCTACTGATGTATATTGTATCAACAGTTGTCTTATCGCAATTGCCATCGGCAATATAACTGGTTTGAGTAACTTCCAGTATATCTCCTTCCGACTCAGCCAAATAGGTGAATGTCTGATTGGCATTGGTCTCCTGCAGTCCTGTTACCAGACTACGGATACTGAAATTGGAGTATTCACAAGGTATATTGGTTACGCGGAATTTTCCATCTGCGTCATAGTCTGCAATTCGAGCACTATCCGTAAAGGTAATGATGTTTTGGCAGTTGCCTGTTTCCGGTGCATAGGTGTACATAGGGAATGGCGAGCGCGGTGATAACTTCGTCTTCAGTTCAAAATAACAACTCGGTTCTACCAGGTCAGACAGGCGGCATATATATACATTGGTATCACCAGCCTGCACTTCCAAATTTGCATCCAGACTACGGATGATTTTCTCCCCTTTATCGTTGATATATTGTCCTTTATCAAGTAATTCCTTATCTTTTTCTGCAAACCATGTATAAGAGAATCCTTCCGGAGCGTCAGCTACAGCAACAGGGTTTCCGGAACATTGGTCTGTGGTGATGTCTGCAGAGGCACAATCAAGGGTGAAGTATCCATAGCAATAGTGTCCACTGAGTGCGCACCCGCGAGCAGTAATACGCACTTTGAGTTGGTCTCCGTGTCTCACTCCAGATTGCTCTCTGAGGTTGACGCCCATAGTAGTCCAGTCCTTCCAATATAAGGGAGTGGAGCCTATACCTGAATTTTTATCCACATCAGCGGAGGATTCTTTCGGGTCAAAGATTTTCCAGCCTGCAGCAAGTGCATCTGCTGCCTTTTCCGGACAGTAGAACTCCTTGGTTCCGCAGTCCGTATCAAGCACATTGCCATTAGCATCCAATACTTGCAGGCTGAAATAAGGCATTTCTGTTTTGTTGTGTCCCTCGGGATACTCCATGACCATAGCATACTTGAGCAGCAACAGGGCCTGCGACAGCGTATCTACAGTGAGGTCATACGTGATAGTAGCACCGCCGATGTTATCAGAAGTACCATCTTGGAACGTATATGTATTGCTTCCCGGTGCTACCCAAGTGCCCAAACGTACGGAAGCCAATTCGCCTTCGGGAATAGTACGCATCATATAGTTGGTACGAGGGTCATACTCATTCACGTCTGTATAAACGGTATGGAAACTTGTCCTCTCGTTAGGTCCGTCATCTACGCGACCTTGATATTTCCCCAAATTTTCCAAAGGACCAAAGGTGCAGTCTGCATGGTCAAGGTCCACATAGTTGATACAGTGGTTTTCCATACAGAAGAGCAGTTGACTATTAAGTACCGTGTAAGCAGTGGTGTCCGTCCCATTCCACCCCCGTACGCGGAAATCGTAGGTACCTTCATTCAGTCCTTTAATGATATATTGGAACGAGGGTGGGGTGTTCCTGTAGGTAAAGCGTCGCCATGCATTCTGGTTACTCTTGCGATATTCCAATGAATACTCGCGGATATTACCGGTCCACTTGACAATGAATGAAGAGTCCTCACACTGCATAATGGCTTGCAGATTAGTGGGTTTTTCATACGTGGCAGAGGCTATCTGGATATTGTCAATACATGCACCCATATCCACATCTTCTGCTTTCATATTGCGATTTACCCAAACGAAAGCCAAAGCATAGTCACGTTTGGAGTTTTTTGCGGAAAGGCGTTCACTATAAGTTTCCCCCTCTCCTGCTCCGATGCTGACTCCGCGCCACCGTTGTTCGCCTTCCATCTTCTGACGATATGAATATCCTGCGGAATACACATACTTAGCGTTGTTGAGGATACTCTTGGGTAGTCCTACTGCGGACGAACTATTAGCATATTGCAATAGGTTGTCAGGTCCTGTAATGAGGGTGGAGTAGTAGTCAAAATATACATACAATGTGCCATCGCCCAAGGCTTTCCAGTCAAAGGAGATGTCATATTCCTTGTAGCCGCTCGTGTGTTCGGGGAAGTGTATCTTGCGATAAGCCATTACTATATTCGCTTTGGCTCCCGCTTGAGCAATAGTACCACCATTGGTGGATATGTAGAGTGCCTGTTTACCATCGGAGTGTGTGGCTGTACCTATATGCCATTGGTCGGTAGCAGTTGCCGTTCCTGAATTGAGTATCCAGTCAGACAAGTCTTCCGTCTCCTCAAAACTACATTGCCAAGGAACTGTAATTTGCGGTGTGGCTTGTGAGGTTATTGAGATACTCAATAGCTCCACAAGAATACATAATATCAAATAAAAATGTCTTCTAATCATTGTTGATTCGATATAATCCATAACGTATTATCAATCTAATCAATAGACTTGCCGGATGTCTTCGCCGGCGGTGCCTGTGATTTCGAATTCGACACGGCGGTTCTGAGCACGTCCTTCCTCGGTGTCATTGGTGGCGATGGGTTCGGTCTTGCCCTTGCCATCGTATTCGATGCGGTCGGCATCAATACCACGTGAGATAAGGTCGGCACGCACTGCCTTCGCACGGCCTATGGACAACTTCATGTTAGCCGCGTCGGAACCTACGGCATCGGTGTGACCCGTGATGCGGATGGTTACCGTCGGGTTCTCACGCAGGAAGTCCGCCAAGTCGCTCATCGCTGCTTCGGACTCCGGCAAGATAACGGTCTTGTTGGTAGCGAAGTAGAGGTGGTTTATCTTCACCTTGATGCCTTCCTTGATGCGAGTCATATAGAGGCGAAGGGTATCCTCGTTGAACTGTACCGTTTCGGTGAGGGGCATGTAGCCTTGACTGAGGGCATTGATGGTGTATGCGCCTGCCAGCATATCGCTGACGAAGAGACCGTCCTCGTTGGTGGTGCCGCGGTAGGTGACGGTGGAGTCGGCTGCGGACACGATACGGACTTCGGCTTCGTTGAGTGCCAGTTGCGTCTCGGAATCAAACACATAGCCGCACAAGGTGTAGATGATTGGCTTTGGTTCGGGTATGAGGTTGAAACGGAGCGTATCGCCCAAGTCCATGGTGTGGCGATAGTCCATGGTATCGCTCGGGAAGAAGCCGAGTTTGCCAACGGCAACACGGTAGGAGCCTTTGGCAAGGCGGGTCATAATGGTACCCTTGCCATTGGTAGCCTTGCTGACGGTCTTGCCCGAAGGCTGTTGCTCGATAGTGATTTGTGCGCCTGCGATAGCCTTGCCCGTCTCGGCATTGGTGACCAAGGCAGCCATACGCGGTTTGGGTTCGACAGGCATCGGACGCATCTTCTTGTCCTGACGCGGCAGTTCGTAGAACATAGCCAGTTTGACACCCACCATAAAGGGGTTGAGTTTGGCAGCCATAGCGGAGGTAGTAGCCAACGATGAGGTGTATGCCACCTTTTGGTATAGTTCCTCGGGCTTTGCCAACTGCTGCCCCAAGACAGGGGTGAAGTCGGCGGGCATATCGTTGAGGGTGCCGCCGATGATGTTGGCGGGGTTCTGTATGTTGAGCACACCGTATTCGGCAAAGAGTGCGACACGGTAGCGGAGGTTCTCGGCTATCTGTTGTCCCTTGGTCTTTTTGCCCTGCTTTTTGGCTTTCGGGGTTACCCAGTTCTCTATGTTGAGTCCTATCTCGGCAGCGACAGCGGTGTTGAGTCCGAACTTGAGCGTCTGCTTGAACTCGGGCACAGCATAGCCGTCCACAAGGGCATGGGTGTACATATTCTGCAGGTCGTCTATGAGTTCCACATCGTTGATAGAGGTGGAGAGTGTGGAGGTGAGAGCCGATGAGCCGAGGATGTTCATGCCGACCTTGGCACCCGCCTGCCAGTACCATTTGTCAAGTTCCATACCGAACATCAGGGGGATTTGGATATATCCCGCCTGCCATTGGTCGCGCATGTCGGTGTAGGAATAGGTGTACTCCATGGAGGGGTACTGCTCGACGGCGAAAGTGCGGCTGAGGGGTGCGATATTGGTGATGGAGTTGTACATCTGGAACTCGGCGCCGGTGGTAAAGAGGAAGCGTTTGTAGCGCAGTTGGTAGCCGAGACCGCCGCCCCCTCCTACGAAGCCTGCGGCTTTGGGGTCAAAGCCGAGAGCGTTGTCCGCGTCGTAGGCGAACGCTGAGGGGAAGATAGCCGAATAGCCTGCCTGTCCCCAGATGCCGAGACGGTGGGCGATGTCACGGTTCATGTAGGCGGCAACTTGCGCGTTGTAGCGTTGTACCTCCTCTACGCGCTCCTGATAAGCCGCAGCCTCCTCTTCGGGAGTGAGGTTCTGCTTGGTCGGTTTGGTCTGCGACTTGGAGGTCGGTTTGTTGCTCTTTGCCACTTGGGGCTTCCGAGTTGCAGGCTTTTTCGCCGCGGGCTTGGATGCCTGTTTGTTGGCTTTAGGCTTGGCTGTCTGCTTTTGGGCTTTCGGTTTGGTTTTTTGTTTGGGTTTTGAAGCCGTCGGCTTCTTGGCGGCAGCAGGTTTCTTGGGTGGTGCGGCATTGAGCGTTGCCACAGCGTCCGAGCCCGTCCACGTGAGGAAGGGGCTTGCCGTCATCGTGAAGATGAGGAAGAATACTACCAATAATCGTTGTCTCATATCTTGTTTTTTGTTTATTCGTTGTTGCGGTTTCGTGGTTGTGAGGGTGGGGGAGAGGCAGGAAATTCACCCGCTATCCTCTCGTTATCCACTCGCTAATCACATACTAATCACATACTAATCTCATACTCTTGACTCGAGACTTCAAGGACATCCCCAAACCCCTCCTTCAAAGGATGGGCTTTTTTGACGACGCGAGCCGCGTCGTCCCCCAGGCAAAGCCGCGCCATTTCCTATATAAAGTTTGTATGGAATATATGGTGGTCATATCAGTTTTTATATATCTTGTTCTTGCGGGACTTGCCCGAAGAGAATGTTCTATGTTAATTGTCCCGGCAGAAGACGCAAGGTTTCTTTTGCGGCAACTCGAAAAGGATGGTTGCCTTGATGCCGAAACTGCATTGGTGTATAGTGGATTTACCCAACTCGTTGCTCATCACCGCGGGGGTGAGGAAGTATTCTTTGTCAAATCCACTTCCTGTGTAGTACAAACGGTTTCCCGAAGATTGCGAACTGCGGATATTAAGCAGTCCGTAATCCACATAAAACGCCAAGTAGTATCGTTGTTTGGGTTTAGGCACATCTGCGCCCGTCATAAAATGTACACGACCTAACCGGCCGCCTATCTCCATGTGTGCCATTACATCCAATTCCCACCGGATGGGGGAAATAGTTGTCAGCCCCGTATTATCAAACTTATCTTTCATATCGGCAATCACTCCCTCAAACTCCACATACACTGCACTCTCCGATAATCTGGCATTTGCTGTTGTCTGCCCCCAAAGGTTATATGAAACTTTTGGTCCTACCAAGAAATAAAAACGTTGGAATTCGCCGCCAAACAGGATGGGCACATTCAGACTCAATGAACGACATTCGTCACGACCATTGCTTGCGTCCACCGTCAAACGGTAGGCATCTCCTTCATCATCTTTCTCATCAATGGTCAGTTGCAAGTTACTCATAGAGTGAGCGTTGAGCATATAATACCCCTCAACCCCTGCCGAAAAGAGCATATTGTTGTGGAATAGTCTATACCCAACGCCTACATTTGCTGCTACGCCCGCTCCAGACTGTAAATCTTCCGAATTATTGGTCAGTGTGGCATAGCCTACGGATCCGTCAATAGAAATAAAATGGCGCTGCTCGGGTGTGAGGTACGTCCATGCACCTAACATCTGAGTAAAGCCTAACATAATGGCCAAGACAATACTATAACGCCATTTCATTTTCTCTAAAAAGTTTAGTTTAGGAGTACCCTGCCAATACCCCTTGTTGTGCACAGACAGGGTACTCCGGAATCAGTGAATAGATTAGTTCTTAACGATGATACGACCGATATATGTCTGCTCGGCAGTGGAGATACGTACGGTGTAAACGCCCGCACTCGGGAAGTCGCTGATGGTGATAGCACCGGTTTCGGGTATGCGTACTTCCATACGGTGTCCCAGCATATCGAACATATCTATCGTCATCTCCGCACGTTCAGAAGCGGTGAACTCGTTGTCGATGTAAACGGTCTCATTGCGTCTTACTGCGTTCGGACGGATTTGCAGACTGTTGTAACCGATGTTGTCCACAGCATCTGCCTGACGAACAGTGATAGTCAGTACTACTATCTGCGAGCATTCCCCGCTCTCGCTCTTTACCTCGATGGTATCGTTGTAAACGCCCTCCGTGGTTTCGATAGGCAGGATGACTTCGTTGTTATACATATACGGCAATTCTTCCGTTGTGATGGTGTCCTTGACATATAATGTATCGCCGGACAGTACGTGCAGTGTCAGCGTAACGGTTGTGTCGCACTCTTCGCCTTGCCCCTTGAGAGTCTCGGTGTAGGTACCTGTTTTGCTCAAGTTCTGACCGTAGAATTCATAACTATCGCCCGGGCAAATAGAAGCCTCTTGGGCAATCGTATTGTTCGTATTCGTCAGAATCAGCGTACGAATGATGGTACAACCGCTTTCCTGAGGTATCTCTACTTCGTGAGTACCCACTACATTGGTATTGAAATGCTCATCTACGTAGTGCTGTCCTGCACATACTTCTGCCCAGATGGTATCACGTCCTTGTTCTGCTTCGGTCAGTACGAGTGTGATGATACTATCGCAGCCGTTCTTGTTCTTCAGGGTTTCTACCTCATAATTGCCCGCCTTGTCATAAGGAATACCATTGTAGGTATAACTGCAGCCCTTGGTGAAACTTGCGAACTTGGTACCGCGGAGAGGTTCGTTGACAATCAGGTGGAGAGTGATAACACTGTCGCATCCTGCATGGTTGAGGATAGTGCGTGTGTAGTCACCGGCAGTAGTCAGCGTGGTATCTCCGAAGATATATTCGCTTCCTTGGCAGATGTTAGCCGTGAATTCTCCTGCAGTAGGTTCTACAACCACAAGATGCAATTCGGTGATGAGGCTGTCACATCCCTGTGCGTAGCGAATGGTATCGAGGTAAGTACCTGCTTCTGTCAGTTTGCGTCCGTTGAGGTCGTAGAAACTGCCTTGGCATATCTGACGTTGAATACTCTCGAAGGTTACTTGCAATACCGTGAGGTGCAATGTAGTTGTGCTGTCGCAACCAGTGATTGCAGACTTGTCGGTGCGGGTGTATGTTCCCTCTTCGGTGAGTTCTTGGTCTCCGAAAAGGAATGAACTGCCGACACATATACTCTCGCGAACTACTTGACTCAATGTCGGGTTGACAGTGAGGGTGAGTTCGGTGATAGTCATACAGCCCTCCTCGGTGGCAGTGGTATCACGATAAATACCCGCTTTAGTGAGCGTCTCACCATTATAGGTATAGTTCTCACCCTCGCAGATAGTATCGCGCAGCATAGTCACTTTGGCCGGAGTGATGGTCAAGAACAATGTGATGACACTGTCGCAGTTTGTCAGCAACGAAGGAATAGTGCGTGTGTAAGCACCTGCTGTGGTCAGCGTGGTATCACCAAACTGATACTTGCCGCCCTCGCAGACAGATTCGCGAATATCAACCTTTACAGGATCAATCACGTGCAGCGAGAGGAGGACGGTACTATCGGTACCTACGGTAGTGAGTGTATCGAATTGGTGAACACCCTCCGCGGTAATAGTCTGTCCTTTCCATACGATAGGCAGTTCGTTAGCACATACAGTCATAGACTCGTGTCCGGTGGTTTCGGTCAAGACAATGAGGTTGATAGAAACGATGCTGTCGCAGCCCGTTACGGCACTCTGCAACGTGTGCGAGTAAGAGCCTGTGGCAGTGAGCGTTTCTCCGAAGAACTCGTACGTTTCGCCCTTGTTGATGTACTCGGTACCCAAAGAGGTGCGTTTGACGGGGTTCGTAGACAGAGTCAACTCATTGATATACATACATCCGCCATCAGGGATAACGGTGTCTCTGTAAATGCCTGCTGTGGTAAGTCCCTTAGCACCGAACCAATAGGTTTCGCCTTCGCAGACAGATGCTTCTATCTGGTTAACGGAAGCGGGAGTTACGTGCAGTGTCCAAGTGGTGATACTATCGCAACCGGTTACCAATGACCGCGTGGTGCGTACATACGTACCGGAGGTCTTGAGTATGGTGTCGTTCTTGATTACGATGGACTTGCCTTCACATATCGTGGTATCAATGTTCACCTTGACAGGTTCATATACCGTAAGTATAAGAGCCTTGATACTGTCGCAGCCGTTAGCAAGACGGACGGTGTCGCCATACGTGCCGGATTGCGTGTATGTCTTTCCGCCATAGGTATAGGACTCGCCTTGGCAGATGGATGCATACTCAATCGAAGGAGGTGTGCTCTTGAGGGTTAGCGTGAGCGTGACGATACTATCACACCCGCCCATAGCCTGTAGCGTAGTGGTATAGGTACCGGGTTTGCTAATCTCTTTGCCACCAAACAAGATTGATGCATTACCGCAGATAGTAGTATCAATGAATGTCTCAAACTTGGGTGTATGGCGGATAGTGAAGTTGACAATACTATCGCAACCGGTAGCCTTGGATTGGAGTTTCATACGATAGGTACCCGGGGTAGAGTGCTCGTTGAAGCCCATGTACTGGAACGGAGTACCTTCGCAGACAGTAATCTCGTAGTTGTAGATAGGAGCCTCACGATACTCTACATCCATGGTGTACAAAGTGTCCGGAATCTCACTATCCAACGAGAGAACCATACGGCGGTAGTGCTGTGCACCTACGTGAGCGGTATCGCCATCTACACTAAAGCCAATCACATTCTCAATATCCTCGAATTGACACATTGAATCTAAGTCCTCTGTTTTCTTTACGAGGTAGTTGATGTGTACGTTGTCGATATGCACTGCGTAGTCCGCATTCTGATAGGAGTTCTCGCCATAGAAAGCCACCTTGATTTGCTTGCCGGCATACTTGGAGAGGTCAAGACAAATCTGCTGCGGTGCATAGCTCATGTCTGTGAGGACATAGTCGCCGATACCATAGCGGTAGAATGCGTTGGTAGCATCATTGGTAGTCTCGTTGTTCCAGACGGTAGCATTCTCGCGCTTCCATGTCTTGCCTGCATCATCGCTGACGATAACCATGAACTGGTCGTCCCAACCGGTGTTCCAACGCTCATGTTCGCGGATGTTGCGTCCCTTGGTGCTGGTAGAATACTCAGACGTAGAAAGTGCCGCATCGAATACCAACTGTGCGCCGCTCTTCTCAATAGCGATTTGCGGGGTGATAAGCCAGAATTTCGAGTACTCGTCTTCTTTTTGGTGATTGTCGGGTTCGTCCTTACCGCCAGTTGAATAGCCATCGTACAATGCTACACGGTATGCCATACCGCGGATAACATTGTTCTGGATGCGATACCAGTTGTTGTTGGCGCCTGTTCCTGTATTCTCTGTCAGTTTGCCGCCTGCAAAGATGTCCTTTGCATAGCCGGTCATAGTAGTCCAACCATAGGCAGAAGCTTGCTTCGAAACATCCGTGGAGGTGAAGTTATCATTGTACATCGGCACGCGTGCAGTAGTGAAGTTAGCCGTTTGCGTCCAATCGGAATACAGACCCTCTGTCTCATTGCAATAACTCTTGATACGATAGAAATACTTGGTGTTGATATCAAGGTTAGCAAGAGCGATGCTGCTGCCTGTTACATTGGCGGAGTCAAGAATCATCTTCGTCTTATCCAAGAATGTAACATCGGTAGATACCTGTACATCGAAGTGATGTCCTCCGTTGTTCTGCCAAGACAGGGTAGCAGAGGTGGCGGTCAGGTCGCTGATAGTAGCGTCCAATACAGGGTCGCAGCGCAGCAATGTCTCGAAGCGAATGTCGTCCAGATACATAGTTGAACTGGTACATTCCGTGCCATTTTCCAATATTCGGTTTTTGTTAGCGCGGAAGAATACGTAGGGACCTGTTGCCTTGTCCAAACGAACTGTGAACTTCTGGAATGCGTAGTCGTTTTCAGCACTTGCAGGGGACTTCTGAGGCAAGATATTGTCAGTACACTGATAGATACACGTAGCCAATACGGTGTATGTAGAGGCATCGTCCGGGTCGGTGCAGGTACCGACCTCTACCATCTTAGCTTCTTTGTCAGAAGATTTAGAAGAGGTCATATTCTTGTAACTCTTATGGCTTTCATTCCCATGCGGAACAGGGCAAGCCCAGAATGATACCTGCAAGGTGTCGAAACCAATGCCAGGAGTACCCCTATCGGCATCAATTAGCGGAGTAACGGCTACGGTCTGATACGTATTATTGGAATTATGGTATAGTTTCAGACCATAACTTCCGCTATGACTATATGCAATGCCTTTATTGGTAGTAGGAATGTTGTATGCCCAACTGCTACCCATATCCGTAGAGGTTCCATGATTGAGGTATGACCAACAATCGTTCTGCTTGAATTCGTTGTAAGCATTGCTATAGAACGTATATGCGGGGTCGCTGTCATTGCACTCAAAGCCGGTAGTATATCCGTTAGGATTGAGCGGCAGACAGTTGGTGCGGAATAACTGATGATGTGCAAAGATAGTAGTACCCATATCGGAGTTATCCTGACGAACACGCCATACATACTCTTTGTTGATGGCTAACCCTGTTATCTCATAGGTGCTTCCCGTGATACCGGAGATGGTCTTAACATTTTCCGATTTCCAATCTTTAACGGAAGCATTCTCCATATACTGTACGGTGAATGTGCCACCCTGCTCCATAGCTTTCCACGATACTATTGCTGAGGTTGTATCAATTTCAAGCGTTGTCAAGTTGCGTGGTTTGCGCGGGGTCTGACGTTTCTGCACTGTGATGTCGTCCAGATAGATGCTACCATAGCCTACTTGACGGAAGACAATGTATTGCCCCTTGGCTGCCTTGAGCGGCACTGCGAACTTCTGGAAGTAGCGGATGCCAAAGGAGTCCTCAGCAGCCACGGTGTTCGCCAAAATATCATTGACATCATAATCATATTCTACAGTGTCAATAGGCACATACGTAGAGATGTCTGCAGGATTGGAAACCGTACCGACAGCCACTTTTTGTGAGTAATTACCACTATTCCCAGCCAAATAGAACATAGAGGATGGCTTGGCATCAGCAGTCTTCTCGTAGTAGCAACGTGCGTAGAAAACAACTTCAGCCGTATCCATATCCACATCCAATAATGGAGTAATAGCATACGCTTCAGTATAATTATTGTATTTAGTAGGCTGAGGCACTTCCAACTTCAATGCGCCGTCTCCCGAAAGTGAGTATCGATAATCAGCAGTATTCAATATCATATTCGGGTGAGCATTTTTATATCCAGTACTCGTCGGGTCGTAGGTAATGAAAGAGTTGCCCAATGTCCAGCAGTCAGGTATCTTGTACACGGTATCTGTTGCTGTAGTAGAACGCGGGAAACGGAATGTGAAGCCATCCGGTGTACTCAGGGCCGGTGAACCGCCATTTCTGTAGTTAGGACCGGGCTCAAAGCCATAGTGATAACCATTACCGTTTGCCACTTCGCAGGCTGCGGTAGCGATGAAACGGCGCGGGCTGAGTGCTCCCCATTCTCCGGCATGTGCTGCATCTTCTACATAGAAAGAGTAGGTGATGCCAGGTTGTAAGCCATTGACGGTGCACGAAGTTCCTTTCACGCCTTTGACACTGATGATGGCTTGAGGCTCTGCATTCTGTATATCCTGTATATAAGGAATGAATACTGTGTCATTGATGATTTTGGTACTATCGATAGCATACACATTGTAAGCGGCAGCCCCTGTAGCGTTCCAATGAAGCGTGATGCATGTGTCGCGTACATCGGCAGCCTTGATAGTCGGTGTCATATAGCCTTCTGCCGGCTCAATAGCCAAGGAGTCAACGAATAGCCATGCATTGTCGCAGCCCTCTAACATCAGTGCCACTTGTTTGCCTGCGATATCCAATTTGCTCAACGGTATGACAACTTTTTCCCAACCGTAGTTAGATGCCTTCGTCAGCACGTCGGCATAGTTGGTATAGGTGCCATCATTGTGATATCGTGTAAAATACACCATCTCGCCCGGTTTGTACTTCTCTATGAGTTGGAATGTGCTGATACCTTGTGCGCTATCCACTACACCCACGCTGATAGTTGCTCTCGGAGAAGTCTCATAAGTAACAGTATTCCGGAGTGAGATGTAGTCAACGCGAGTGTTGTAGTAGTTGCTGGTATAAGCATTACCCGAACGCATATAGAAACTGATTTGCTTGTCATTCGGATTGAGAATAAGCGGAAGGATGACTGTTGAACTGTCAACCTTTGAAGTGGCATACGTTGGCGTACTCATCTTCAGGGCATAGGAGGTGGGATTACCCACAGGGTCCATGGAATATGTAACCAGTGAGGTGTTCGGTACAATAAACGGATAACTGGATGCATTGCCTCCTCCGCTTGCCGTAACAGTCAGGGCAGGGTGAATGAGGTTACTGCTTGATTCGGCAACAGGTATAGATTTCGTGCCTTGCTCATCTTTCCTGAAAGTGAATGTGTAGTAACCCTCAATCACATACTTGGTGTTGAATGTTACCGATCCTATCCAGTCACTTTGTACATCGCCACAATCCGTACGTACCTCTACGCTATACAGTGTAGAATGGTCAAGTCCGGTAAGTGTAAATGTATCCGGAGTCGTGATATCCACGATATGCGAAGCCTTGGTCGTCATATTGGTAACACGTGCCTGCCATTTGGTATCTGTTTCGCTATACGGAGTGATGTGGATATCAGCCGTTGAATAAGCCACATTGTCTGCGCTAAAGCCCAGAGGCTCATAGCATGTAGGTATAGGGCGAATCTTCAGGTCATCAATATGAATAGTAGCATAACTTTTCTCACCGGTAATTATCTTGCTAACGAAAGCGATATGCTTGTATTGCTTCAGTGGAGCCTGTGCATACTTGGCATCATTGAGATTGAGGAAGAAAGATGTCCACTCTTTATCACTCGTTGCCGTACACGTATCCAACGGATAGAATGTATAGTACGTAAGACTATCGATGTTCGTCATTTTGCTGATGCTATCCAAGTCTTCTACCAAACCAATGATTACAGAACCTTCTGCAATAGAAGAAGATTTTCTGGCTGCAAAGGCTATCTGTAGCGGGCTCAAGTCATCGATATCAATTGTAGGAGTGGCAAATACAGTTGCAAAATTGTCGCTTTTGTTTCCGTAAAGTATCACATAGCCTTCTCCTGAGCGTCCGTCTCCTGCTTTTAGTTCAGGATAATAATATGGAGACTTTGGATTTGTGTACCTGCCATAGTAGCATGGAGGCAGGCCTCCATAGTCGTAATACTCATCGAAGTTGTCGCTGAATGGGATATGCATCATCACGTCGCAGTCGGTGGTAACGAAGGCTGTACCGTACGCCCATGCGCTCTTCTCAGTATCGCTGCACAGTGATTGCACATACGCATAGTAGCGAGTGTTGGGTTTGAGGTCTATGAATACGGTACGTTTGCCATTGACGGTACGTTTGATGATATTCTCCGAGGTGGCGATTTTTGCTTCTTTTTCCTCATCGCCGTATTGCTCGGTAGATATAGCCACATTGTACTTGTCTGCCAGTCCTTCCCAACTCAAGGCAAATGAGTTTTTAGTTACGTTGTCTATTGACAATGAGTGTGCTACTTGGCAACTTGGAATATCTTCAAAGTACAGTGTGTCCACAAAGATGTGACCATTCGTTCTGCCAAGCGGTTCGTTTATCAATACCACGTATTTTCCGCCTGCGCCCTTGCCGTCGGTACCTTTATAGGAGTCCAATGGCACAATACAGGTGGTATTCTCGGCAGCATTGAAATGCACGGTATCAATACGTGTGACAGCATTCCAATCGGACGGGTCGTCGGTGATACCTACGATGAGAGAGTAATCTCTGCTTGCAATGAACTCGTATTCGGTTGCATCACTGCTGGGTACTACACGACAATGCAACTGGTAGTTGCTAATGTTCTTGCCTTCAGGGAACGTGAGCCCGTGTGTGATAGCATACGAGGTGGCACCGTCTTCTTTGTGGCTGAAGAGTTGCAACATATAGTCCAGTTCTCCGTCGAATGTCGTCATGGTAGCGGCAGGTATATATTCCGCATCGGCACCTTCTTTGACGTTGCCTATTACCCAATAGTCTGTGAGTTGTTTCGTATTCTCCTTTGTTTCATCATATTGGCTGAAGCCGTCATGGAAATCCAAGATGCTTACATCGGGTGTGAGTGTCTTGAAACTATTGGTCTTCCAAGCACTCATCTTGCCATCGCATATCGTGGCTACAGCCACATAGTAGGTAGTCCTGGGCTTTAAGTTCGTGAGCGGAGCATACGTTACCTGTTCCAAACCATCGCCCACTATCTTGGCTTCGATAGAGTCTTCCGGCATAACGCCTTCGTCCATTTTGGTAATGTCGAAAGGTTTGTCGCTCAGGTAGTATTTCCACGCATTGTCGATACGCAAGCCCGAATATACACGTGCAGAGGTGTCCGTGATACGTGAGAACGTTACCTTAGGAGCCGCGCAACTTGCCAACGATACATTGATGTTGTCCAAGTACAATGTCTGTGAGTTGTATGCTGTTCCTCTGCTGTTCCATATCATGGATGTACGGAAGGCGATATAGCGTCCTTTTCCCTGATAATCTTGCATAGGCACTTCAAAGGCAATAGCCTTGTTGCCACCGTTGGCACCGGTGCCGACCAATCCTTTGACAGAGTCCAAAACCACAAAGGTGGACAGGTCTTCGGGGTCGTCCATCACACCTACAATCAGGGCTGCGCTTGCTGCACCCTGCACGTTACCTGTGATGATGAGTTGTTGCAGGTCTTCATCGGAGCAATCCAAGCGGTTCATAGCAGCCCAAACAGGTGCTGTGGCAGAACTGTGTTCCAATTTCAAACTGTTGAGACCATCGGCTGCATACGTTTGGTTGAGAGGTGCTTTCTCCGCATACTTGGATTCCGAATTCTGTCCATTTGTACATACATAAGGGAAATACTTGCGTTTCGTATTAGTGTCTGCCTGACTCAAATCTGTTCCATATTGTCCGTTACCTACAGTCCAGCAGAGCGGAACGATAGCGTTCTTGAAATAGTCGCGGGGGTTGCTTTCTTTACTTCCCAAGGAAGAAACGACCGTTTTGCCATAACTCTCGAAGTCCTCTGTCTTGGCATTGCGCGGATTCCAACGCTCACATTCGGTCATAAAATAATCCATTGCCCACTCCGTACCCTTGGTGGATTTGACATAGAAATAGTAAGTAGTCATCGCTGTCAGACCTTCGGCAATGGCGTACTCTTTGGTTGCTACCCGTGCCGTAGCCACGCGGTCTGCTTCAAGGATGGTGGTTGGGTCAAACGTATTCGTGAGTTCATAGTATTTCTTGGATACTATCACATCCCATTTCTCGGAAGTCTTACCCTGCCATGTTACGGTCATACTGTTTGGGGTAGTCTCTTTGAGCGCGAACTTGAACGGAGCGCGGTCGGTAACATCAAATACCGATACATCGTCCAAGTACACTTCTCCGCCATTTATGGGGTATATACCGAAGGCTATGTATTTGCCCGTGCCGGTGTAGTCGGTGAATGTAGCAGAGAACTCCTCAAACTTAGCCTCACTGCCGCTGACGACTTTCGCCGAGTCCACCTTGACAAAAGTGTATGCATCGTTGGGGTCAGTCATCACACCCACGTACAAGATTTTTCCTTGGTAACCTGCTTTTGCGTAGTACGTTACTTTCACATCTTCTAGCGGTGTATCCAGCAGTGGCATAGCCACAAATGTACCATAACCTCCTAAACTGGTGGAGGCTTCAAGTGCATAACTATTCTTTGGTGAATGCGAATTGCCACCTGTCAAGCAACCATACCTATAGGCATTGGTGCTGGGTGTACCAAACCAAGATGGTGTCCAGCAGTCGGGGCGCACCTCGCTCGGTTCGCTGTTGCCTGCATCCAGATAGTCAAAGTCTTCGGTGTAAGGCAATGGCAAAACATCGGGACAATCGGTTTTGAATGACTTGAGCACCCATTCGGACGTGGTCTCGCCTTCGCATAGAGCCTGTACGTACACGTAGTAACTGCGCGCAAACTTGAGGTTGCTTACGTTGTAACTGTTGGTGGTCAGAGTCTCCTCGTTGGCTATGTCGCCTGCCTTGGTATCATACTCTGCCTCATAGAGCGGAGTAGAGTTGATTTTCAGTTTCCATGCGGTACTTTCTCCCTTGTCCCATGTGATGGCGGCCGTTGTGGCAGTCGCATTAATAGTCAAGTTGGACACGGGCGGACATGCACCTAATTCTCTGATAGTGAATGCATCAATATAGTTGTCCGACAGAGTAAGACCGTCTCCCACTTCTGCCCAACGAACAGCAATATACTTGCCTGTGCCATTGTATTTGCTGAAACTGACATAGTTCCGCTGGTATGTAGGTTGCGATACAAACTCATCTATCTGCTCGAAGGTACTCAAGTCAGTCGGGTCGATCATCACGCCCACTTGTAAGCGTGAACCCGGGTTGATGGCACCTGTTTTGCTGTAGAACGTTACCTCCACGTTTTTAATATCCACTTCACTCACCACAGGTGCTACGATATAAGCATCCGCACCTATTGTCTTCTTCAAACCTATACCATATTTACCATCTTTGGCGTACTCGATGGAACTGAAATTGCTGTAAAGAGCGGGAATGGTAACTTCATCATTGCGCTCTTCACCGCTATTGCTATACAGCATCCACTTGCTCGGATAATACACAGATGGCTTATTTTCCATGGTATAGACTCCTTCGTCCTCCTCAAAATGGAAGGTAGTGGGCAGTTTCATTGCCGCAGAAGTCTGGAACTCCTTGGGTTGCGACCATTCGCCTCCTGCAGCCTGTACGGACACAGCATATTTGCTTTGCGTTTTCAGACCGGTCAGTGTGATGCTGTTGGTGGCAGAGGTTACTGCCGTAACATTCTCCATCTTGTCTGCAAACAAAGGAATCGCCACACCCTTGTTGGCAAGGCGTGTGTACTTCACATTGTACTGTGTAGCCCCTGCGATGGCATCCCAACTGAGTACGGCAGTCGTGGTGTCCGGTATCACGTGCATGCTTGTGCGTTGTACTCTGCCTATTGTAGGACGTTTTGCAATGGTTACATCGTCAATATGGAAGAGGTTTATCTTGTCGAAGTGACTCAAGAAAGCCACATAGCGACCATTGCCCTTGTATGATGCCAGACTGACATCAAAGAGGTCAAACACTTTGTAGCCCCACACCTTGCAGGTGTCCACGGGTACGAAGGTGGTGATGTCTTCGGGGTCGGTCATCACACCCACGATGATGGATTGTGCCAGTTCGCCTGTGGCGATGTTCACGGTACCATAAAACTCTACGTGGCACTGGTTGATATTGAAGTCTGCAGCTTTGTCGGCTATCTCGGGCGATACCAATAGAGAGGTACTACCTGCAGGGATAGCACTTCCGTCATAGAAGTTGCCGTTATTAGTGTTATACTTGCCGGCAAACGACACTGCCGCTGTAGCATCCGGTGAGTAGTTGCCGAAGTCGGCTTCCGACATCCACAAGTGTATAATCGGCTGATAGTCACCGCCCCAGTACCATGAGGACAACTGCATATCCTTGGTGTCTTCGGTGGTTTTCTTCAGGTTGAAATGCTCGGTATAGGGCAGATACACCACAGGTTTGATACGGAAGTCCACTTTCTCGCACCAAACGGAGTTCTCTGTCTCACCAAGAGAGCGTATCTGTACGTAGTAGTTGCGTCCGCTCAGCAGGTTCTCCACGCGCAGCATCTGTATCTCGCTGTCCACGACCGAGTCCAAGAAGCAGGTCTTGATACCATCCGGGTTGACATTGAGGTCCAGTTCTTCATCGTCAAATACTGCCACCTCAAAACGGTCCGCATCCTTGGAGGCTTGCCATTGAATAGTAGCACCATTGTCGCGTATATCCAAGAAAGCGAGGTCGTGCGGCGTGGTAATCTGGGGACGTGTACGTACCAAGACGCTATCCAACACGATACCACGACCGATATTCTCACTTGCCTCAAAGGCAATCTGGTAGTACTCACCCACTGCGGGCAGACTTATCTCCTCGAACTTCCAGTTCTTGATAGGAGATGTGTACTCACTAATCAGATTCCAACTCAAGCCCTCTCCTGTTCGGTAGTACACACGCAGTGTATCGAAGTCGCCGGTGTACTTGGCTTGTGCATGATAGAAACGCAAGATTGGTTGATAGCCCTTCGAGAGGTCCATGACAGGCGTTATCAGACGTGTCCGATAGCCTGCTGTCTGTACACTGCCGTTCTTGTCGGGCTCGTTGCGGAAATACGCACGTCCTTTGCCAATAGCGGCACCATCAGGGTACTGAAGACCGGTAGTCTCCGTCTTCCACGGTTGGCTGAATTCAGGAGCGGTAGTCACCCAATCACCTTGGGCTTCATCATAATACTCCTGCGTCCAAGCCGTGGTCTTGCAACCGGCATCACATGTCGGATTGAATCCCTTCTCAAAGCCGTCGGTCATATACACCGTCTGCGCCTTTACCGAGAAAGGAACCATCAACAACATCATTGTGATGCTCAGCGAAAGTAGCAATTCTTTCTTCATAAGCTTGATGTTTTGTTGTTAATAAATTGAGTTGTTATGTTTGTTTGTAAACATATTTCAGATAAGTTCTTGTGAGAGGGAAAGAATGATACATACAAAGCCGAGACGTGTGCTGCACGCACACCTACCCCAAAGACGTATGTCGGCTTTGTTGTTATCATGTTGTATTAGATTTGTCCATTTGTCTGTCTGCCCCTCTTTCCCCTCTCTTCAGTCTCTTTTCTTTCGCCCCTTTTTCTTTCGCCCCGTCCTGTCTGCCCCTTCGCGTCCTGTTCTTCAGCCCTCCGGTCGGTTCTTTTCCGCCTCTGTTTGTCCCGTTGTCCTCTGCATACTTTCCTCTATTAAAACTTGTTATCCCTACCGCCTCTTTTCCCTGATATACAATGCCATCTCTCCCTCTTCAGGGCGGGTTCACGAAAAAGGAACCTTTATTTGAACCCACCTGAATCCCCGAAAGCATTGCGTTATAATGACTATAACCAACCGCCCGCAAAGGTAATGTTTTCCGCTGATATGTGCAATATGTGGTAGGTAAAAAATGTATTTTTTATGCATTGTGGTACTATTTTGATAGGCAGGTGTCGGCTGGCTTGTATCGTGTTGGCTTTTTGGGGGTGGGGTGAAAGAGATTATGTGCTGAGTGCGTCTTTTTATGTCTTTTGGATACACACTGAGCGTATGAAGATAACGACGCGGGACGCGTCGTCTCCCAAACCTTTTACATCCATCTTATCCACTCGCTATCCACTCGCTAATCACATACTAATATCATACTAATCACATACTAATCACATACTAATCACATACTAATCTCATAGTCTTATATCGATGCGGGTTCGAGTTCTCTGTGAAAGAGAAATGACAGTAGGATGGTTCGTGGTGTCCGTTGTGAGAAATACCCCGTCAGGTGGGTTCAAATAAAGGTTCCTTTTTGGTGAATTGTATCTGGAGGGTATATGGTTTCTTTCTATACAAAAAATGATAGTAGGGGCGTGGAAAAATATATTTTTTCGATGCTCTCTATTGCATATTTGAATAGAAAGTACTACCTTTGCGGGCTACTTGTTGTGTAGCAGAAAAGAAGCGGTGCTTATCGTTCTCATTTTTTTACGGGATGGGTGCGTAGAAATCGTTCCTTTTTCGTGAACCATACGGGTGGGATTAACAATGATAATCTAATATACTAATGATAAAGACAACGCATTTCCGAATTTGTGTGATTGCCCTATGTGCAGGGCTTTTGTTTGCTGTGGATGCTGCTGCTGATTCACACTTTATTCGTGCGTCTGTGGATGGCGGGATTGCTGCTGAGTTTACACAACATGAGTGGCAGGATAAGAAGTGGCAAGAATATACCCCGGATGTGTATTCGCAGAGTTTGCAGGGGAGTGTTGGCGGTGTGGGGGCATTGGGTGTGGGTTATCGCTATGCACATAACGGTTTTCTGCTGGATATGGGTGTGGGGGTGGCATATACCTACCTCAAGAATGGCTTGCGGGATTCCACTTCGGCTGTAACGCTTGGGACTTATGAGAAGAATCCGAATATTGTGTTTGGTATAGAGGAGGATTATACGGAGCGTTATGATTATGCGCGTCGTCTGTCGGTGCAAGTGCCGATAATGGTCGGTGGCGAATGGCAATGCTGGTACGCCTTGGGTGGTGTGAAAGTGAACATAGGGGTGGATTACAGATTGGAGGAGGAAAGACGAGTTACCCCTTATATGACGGGCGATATGTGGTGGGCAAAAGACCCTGTTACGGGAGTGCCAAATACGGATTTCTCTCCGGAGAACAGGATTAGTGTGGGCGACGGGCGTCAGCAATTGTCAACAGGTGTGCCGGACAAGATAGAGTACTCGAATGTGGATCCGACATTCGATGTGCGTTTGTGTGCCGAGTTCGGTTATCGTCTGAACTATCGCAACACCGCCCGCGGCTACCATGGCAACGAGAGGCGTATGGACTACTATATAGGGGCTTTTGTGGAGTGCGGGGTGGTGTCGAAATCGGGGCTGGCACCACAAATAGCAGATGAGAACAACAAGACCGTGAAGATACGGGGCGGCAATCTGTCCACGTATCTGCCGTTTGAGTTTGGCGTGCGCCTGACGGCTGTGTGGGAGATAAAGAAGAAGCCGGAGTGCCATTGCTGGAGAAAATAGGAATAAGAAAAAGAAGAATCGGAATAACTTATGAGGCGAATATCAGTCATAGTATTGCTGTTGTGTACTCTTCTAATAGGAGTAGCGCAAAAACATATCACTACGAGTGATTTGCCCTATTTGTGTGACTTTGAGGACGATACGGAGAATGCCAACTGGGTGCTGAACCCTGGGATAGAGAAAATCATAACGGATAACCGTTGGGTAATTGGTTCTGCGTCGGCGAGCACAGGGAGTCATTCGCTGTATGTTTCTGCAGACGGTGGTCGTACGAATACATATGTAGCGACCAATAATGTGCTGATAGCCTATCGTGATGTGTCGCTGGATAAGGGTAAGTATGATGTGGCTTTTGATTGGAAAGGGATGGGGCTGCAAGGGAATGGCTACTTGAAAGTGGTGTTCGAGTCGCGCGATGTCGCGAGTACCAAGTGTCTTGGTAACCATGTGGAGCCGGGGTGGGTGTCGTATGCTGTGTCTTGTATGGGGAGTGATAGTATGCTCAATGGACGGAATGCGTGGCAACATACCCAAACAACAATCACCGTTCCGCGTGCATTGGCAAATATGGAGGACACGCGAATTTTGTTCGTATGGGTAAACAACAATGTAGAAGGTGGAGACTCTACTTCGGTGGCGATAGATAACTTTCAGTTGGCAAAAGCCTCTCCTGCTAATTTGCCCTGCGATATGCGTATTGTAGCACAGAAAGGAAAGACTACAGTCAGTTGGAACGGACAGGCAGATTACTACGAGATTTGCTATAAGAGGAAAGGTGATGAAGTGTTTGTGCATGAAAGTACAGATTCTACATCTTTCAGTCTGCAAATGAATGAGCATGCCTATGGTGTTTATGAAGTTTGGGTGCGAGGAGTTTATGGAAACGAAAGGACAGTATATGCAGTTTGCCCCGTGGTATGCCACTACGGACAGGTGAGCATTGATGCTTTGAATATGCCCAATGCTACATACGAGTTTGGCTGGTGGAAGAAAGAGGAAATACAGAAGGCCATCAATGGTAATAAACGGGTGGACTATGGTTGTGAAGACGGTGCAAGTCGCTATACGGTTCATTATGATACCACAGAAACAGACCCGCGTACAGCGATGCAGCAAAACGGTAAGGCGATGGCGTTGCGTACTATACCGCAGGGGGAAATCGGTTCTGCGCGAGTGGGCGGATGGAATATGAAAGATTTTGTGAATAACTATTCGTCGATTACCTATCATTATAATGTGATGTCGGAAGAAGAGTCTTTGCTGTTAATCCGATATGCAATAGTAATGTCTTATGCTTCCAGTCATCAGAATAGGCCGTGGACATATCCGTGGTTCGAGATAGAGATAAAGGATGTATACGGGAAAGTAATACCTGCCGGGCAATCCGTGTTCAGAGTTCCGGCACGCAGTGATTGGAGTGATGCTTTGGTACGAGCAACATGGAATGAGGTAGGGGATGGAGCAATTACCGTTCTTTGGCGCGATTGGCATACATGGGCTGTGGATTTGTCGGATTACGTAGGGCAAGAACTGAACATAACACTCACTGCCGCTCAATGCAATGAGGGCGGATGCTATGCTTATGTTTACTATACAATGGATTGCGTGTCCGAACAGATAAATGGGGTATATTGTGGAGATGCACAAGAGGTGAGATATACTGCTCCGGAAGGATTTGCATATCGTTGGTATTCCAAAAATGCTCCTGACAAGATATTGAGTACGGAACGTGTGTTTGCGGCACAACATGATGACAGTCAAGCATATATAGTGGAAATAACAGACACATTGGATGTTCAACGACAATTTACGATGTCCACCTGTGCTTTGCGTACATGTCCTGTTCCTGTAGCGTCGTACAATGTGCGCAGTGAGGGGGGGGGGAATTATGTGCGTTTCACCAATACAAGCCATATTCGCACTATAGATGCACATACCGGTGATGTGGTAGAGAACTCTGCGTACGCTTTGGATAGTGTACGATGGGACTTTGGAGAACTGTCAGGTTTCTCGACAGTATGGGCTCCTGAAATAGAAATACCGGCAGCAGGAGGTTCTTATACAGTGGCTCTGACAGCCTTTGCCGGAGGATGTGACAGCACCACTTATATCAATGTGATTGTGCCATCTGTTCCGACTTCTGTGGATGATAAGACGGGGGATATGCCCGTTACCACCCGTATAGTGCGACAAGGTGAGATGCTGACGGTGTCTATACAACAGACATCTATGTATGCATGGTATGCTATGACAGGACAATGTGTCGCTGCAGGGGTTGTCAAGGTGATGCAACCCATAATAACTCCGCAAGAAGTAGGGTGGTATATATTAAGAATATATAACTCGGAGGAATGTATTACGGAAAAGGTAATAGTGCAATAATAACTTATGAAGTGTAGATTAGTCATAGTATCATTGTTGTGCACTCTTATGGGAGTGGCACAGAACCGTATAACCACGAGCGATTTGCCCTATTTGTGCGACTTTGAGGACGATACGGAGAATGCCAATTGGGTATTGAACCCGGGTATAGAGAAAATCACTACGCCCAACCAATGGGTAATAGGAGCGGCAACATCATATACAGGTGAGAAATCAATGTATGTGTCGCGTGACGGCGGCATCACGACCGCCTATGCCGATACAAACAATGTGCTGATAGCTTACCGCGACATCTCACTTGACCGTGGACAATACGATGTGGCATTCGACTGGAAAGGTGTAGGAAATAAGGGCGATGGTTATCTGAAAGTGGTGTTTGAGTCACGTGCGACGGCTGACATCAAGTGCCAGCCCAATAATGTGGAGCCGAGTTGGGTGTCGTATGCCGTACCCTGTATGGGAACGAATACCCGATTGAATGGTGAAGACCGTTGGCAGCATGTGCAGGCGACTTTTACGGTACCTCGTTCAATAGCCAATATGCAGGATACGCGTGTGCTGTTTGTGTGGGTGAATAGTGCGGTTACAGTGAAAGACCCCACATCTGTGGCAATAGACAATTTCCAATTGGCTAAAGCATCGCCTACAGGGTACCCCGCAGACATACACGTATCCACCTATATGCGTACAGCCACTATCAGTTGGACGGGCAATGCGGACGGCTATGAGGTGCTGTATCGCAAAAAGAATGAGGAGACATTCAAATCAATAACCACCGATACTACAGCGGTGGATTTGATAATACCGGAACGTGACTATGGAGCGTATGAGTTTTGGATATGCTGTATCAATGGTACGGATAAGTCGGTATATACCATATTTCCTACGGTATATATATACAGGACGGACTGCTTTGACGCGCTTAATATGTACAATGCTACATTTGAATGGGGAACATGGAAAGGAACCAACAAGACGGTGGGCGGACGCGACAAAATAGATTATGGTCCTGATGATTCGTACAGCCGCCATACCACGCACTTTGATACTACGGAGATAGACCCGCGTACGATTACGGTTGTGGATAAGATGGTGAATGGCAAAAAGGTGAAAGATACTATTTCCCTGCGTACCGTGCCGCAAGGTGAATACGGGTCGGTACGCATAGGCAACTGGCGAACGGGCAGCGAGTATGAGTCGATTACGTTCCGCTATATGGTGGAGGATACCAAACAGGCTCTGTTGTTGGTGCATTATGCTATTGTGTTGGAGAACCCGAACCACAATGCAACTGACCAACCTCGCTTTACCTTGGAGATAAAAGATGCCAACGGAAAAGATATAGACCCCAAGTGCGGTAATGTGGATTTCCATGCTCCCACCGAAGCGGAATGGAAAGACCCTGAGGTTGATGCCCTATGGCATAAAACCAGTGGCGGATCTGTCAATTGGCAGGATTGGCGTACTGTGGGATTAAACTTGGAACAATATGTGGGGCAGGAATTGCAGTTGAAGTTTACATCCTACGACTGCGACCAGGGCGGGCACTATGGCTATGCCTATTTCACACTGCGTTGCTCGCGTAGCGATGTGGATGGTATTCCGTGGGGCAACGACTCGCAGTCGCAAGAGTTTACGGCTCCCGAGGGACTGACGTATGCGTGGTTCAATGTGCTTGATACGCAATTCAAAGATACTGTCAGTACGGAACGTATATTTCAAATTCAGTCAGCCGATACGAACAAGTATGTGTGTCATGCTACGTATCCTACGAATCCAGATTGCGGGTTTGAGTTCACAGCGTGTGCCAAACCTCATAATCCTATAGCGGAGATACAATGGTGGTGGACCCCTCAGAGTTGTACTAACAGCATATTTGTGCGCAACGGTTGCCACGTGGGGTTGAAGAATCAGGTTACCGGAGAGATTGAGCATAACTATTCCACCCACATGGACGAGTGCCGGTGGACGATGCCCGATGGCACTGTAGTGGATAGTATGTACTATGATGGTTTTTCACTCCCCATTAAAGACGAGGGTGATACGCTCACGTATTCGCTGTGGGGAGGTATCTATGTAAACGATAGCCTGTTCCAAGACTCCACAACGGTTACCATTATAGTACCGCGCGTGGGACATGATACGGTTACGGCTATCGATACGACTGTCTGCTATGGAACGTATGTGGAGTTCCCTGTCGGTACGGGCAGACTGCGCGATGTAGAAGGAGACTATTACGAGGAGACGGTTTCCAAGGTTACGGGGTGCGATAGTACATCGTATATGCGGCTCAATGTGATTATGCCGTTGGATACCCTGTTGGTGGATACGATATGTGCAGAAGGCAGATATTGGTTTGTGGATGAATGGGTGAACGAGACTGGTAATTATGTGAAGCATCTCCCGTGTATCTCTACAGGGTGCGACAGTATAGTAACGCTCGATTTGGTGAAGGCGGAACACCCTATACCCACCATTGTGGAGAAACATATATGCGGTGGTGTCGCGGGGGGCGATAACCTGATAATAGAGTTGTCTCATTCGGAGTGGGTGGATAGTTTCAAGGTGATAGTCCCGCATAATGAGCCTGAGGAATTCCTGTATCAGTGTAGAGACAGTGTCGGTTTTAAGGCGATAATAGAACCCACACAGGTACGCGCCAACATATATCCTGTACAGTTGGTGTCGTATATGACATGGTGCGATGCGTATGTAGTAACGGACACTTTCTATATCGACCTGTCGAGCAAGATTGTGCAGGTGCTGTCGGATGAGATGTATGCTATTCTAAATGCCGACCATAACGGAGGATATGATATCCGCTCTTACCAATGGTATAAGAATGGTGCTGCAATAGAAGGGGCTACCAAGTCCACCTATTTTGAAATGGATATGGACCTCGATGCAGTATATTACGTAGAAGTGGTGCTTACCGATGGTACAAAGTTGCGCGTATGTCCGTTCTCTCATAACTCGCTGACTCCTGTGGAGGAGGTGGTGGTATCGCCTGCTATGCAGCAGGATATGGCGTACACCATAGAGCGCGGTGCGACGGTAATACTGCCGACATCTGAGCCATCGGCGTATGCGTGGTATTCATTGTCGGGACAATGTGTGGCACGCGGAGAGATAGCCGCGTATTCGGGGGTAGTATCAGCACCGCAGGAGAGCGGATGGTATATATTGCAGGTGCGTAGCGCATCGGAAAGTATGACCTGGCGGATTATAGTATTGTAATACCATAAAAACATAACATAAATAGTATATGCGAAAATTATTCTACATCGTATCATTTTGTTTTTTGGCTGTTGCTTTGCCCGCAGTGGCCGACACGTATTATTTCTGTGATTTTGAGAATAACACAGAGAATGCCACGTGGCAGTTGAATACTCCTCGAAATCATAACTATGAATGGCCGCATCTGTGGTGTGTGGGGTCTGGTGCTGCAAAAGATGGCGAACGAGGGTTGTATGTGTCAACAGACAATGGTACGACGGCCGGTTATCAGTCAGGAGAATCTCGAATAGTGATAGCTTGGCGCGAATTTGACAATTTGGAAGCCGGTCAGTATGATATTGCTATGGACTGGCGTAATGTAGGAGATTCATTGCGTGCGGCTTTGTATGTGGCATTAGTGCCGGACGATGATCCGAATGACAAGACTACTGCTTCGAAGAACTATTTCGATGAGATGTGGTGCGGATTGGATGATAATGTCAATGTGTGTGGTTGGTTGGCGGATAATTTAGTTACCTTCACAAGTGGTGTAGATACAACTTCTCTGCTTTCGGGGTCGTCTGTATGGTCGCATGCAGTGGGCAAGGTTTCGGTGAAAGGCAATATCAAGTACCGTTTGGCATTGGCGTATGTGACAAGTGGTAACGCAGCGGTACGTAATCCGGGAGCATGCGTGGACAATATACAAATAGCACGCAATAATTGCGGTACTCCTACAGACTTGAAAGTGTCAGTATCCGGGCGTCAAGCCACTTTCACATGGGCATCAAGTGCACAACAATTCAATATACGTTATTCTAAGCAAGGCTCTGATGAGGTGAAAGAGGTAATGGGGCTGAATACTCCTCGGTTTATTCAAACCCTTGAACATGGTGTGTATAATTTCTATATTCAGGTGGTTTGCAATGGTGAGACCAGTGTGTGGTACTCGTTCCCCATAGTGATTATATATGACTCAAAATGCTTCAATTATCTTGATTTGACAGGAGAGAATTGTTTTTATTCAGACAAAGTGGCAACAGTTGATGAAGGATTTGCTTATAATGAGAACTTGTTGAAACCAATGAAGATAGACAAAGGTTTTCAGTCGATGTATAGTCGGCATACCATTCACTATATGGAAGATGAGTTTGATACCCGCACCTATAATAGTATTGATAGCAAGAAGCAGAAGGTGGAACCTCTGCGCACTATTCCCGAAGGCGAGATAGCATCGGTGCGCGTAGGCAGTTGGGAGCAGGCGGGTCATGTGGCGCGTATTGCTTATGATTTTGTGGTGGATACCACCGAGGCTTCGGTGTTGATGCTCAAGTATGCGCTTGTACTCCAAACTTCAGGGCACCCATTGGTGCAACGTCCGCGTTTTATATTGAAAGTGGTAGATGCTGATACGGGAAAAGAACTCAGCAAATGTACGACTGCCGATTTCTCCTCACAGACCGGTGGAGACGGGTGGAATATCAATCATGTGAAAGGCGCAGACAAGGAGGATAGCAACGATATATGTTGGCGCGATTGGACCACGATAGGTATGAACCTGTCGGAGTACAACAATGCCCACATCCGCATCTTGCTGACTGTATATGGTTGTACGCAATCGTACCACTATGCGTATGCATACTTTACACTCAACTGCGCTTCGGGGCGTATAGAGGGAATCAACTGTGGCGACAACCCCACCAATGAATTTATCGCTCCTGAAGGATTTGACTACCGCTGGTACTTGGCATCAGACCCGGATTCTACGTTGGGAACGGAGCGTGTATATCCCGTGAACTACGATGACGACCGTCTGTATATGGTGGACGTTACGTACAAGACCAATAAGGATTGTGGCTTTGCCTTGTCGGCATGTGCCATTCCTCGCTATCCTGTGCCTGAAGCCACGTATGAGGTATATCAGAAAGACTGCAAGAACTACATCCGTTTTACCAACAAGAGCCACGTACGTACTAAGAATATCCGTACGGGAGAGGTTACGGAGTATTCACCGTATTCGCTGGAGTCTATACTTTGGGACTTTGGAAATGCGGCTCCGCAAACCACAGAATGGGCACCGGAGATAGAACTGCCGGCAGAGGGAGGCAACTACCGTGTCGCACTGACAACCACAATCGGTTTGTGTGATACTACGGCATACTATGATATTGCTGTGCCTACTATCACACCTGATACGGTAGTGGAAGCCCCGACAGGATTGTGCGAGGGTACTCCCTATACGTTTGATGAAGATCCATACTATTCGGATACGACCATCATTGTGCAGGCAAAGAATATATACGGATGTGACAGTATCTATAAATTGATATTGCGTTTCAACCCCATTAAGCGTACGGAAATCTCCGAGACGATATTGGAGGGTACATCATATACCTTCAACGGCAAGCAATATACTGCAGCCGGAAAGTATGAGGCGACATTGACTTCGGCTGCAGGGTGCGACAGTATCGTTACGCTCAATCTGTCCATAGAGCCGTCACTGAAAGCGCACGTAACTTCAGTCTCTGCGCCCTGTGCAGGCGATGAGAACCACGACGGGGATGTTGCGTTTGATGTGGAGTTCGCTATTACGGCAGGGGTGGCTGACGAATGTCGTGTATCCTTCGCTGAGAAGGATAAGAATATGGGGTGGAAAGATGAGGTATTTACTTTTATCCCCGAATACAAGGTTGGAACTCATAAAATTGGCATATCCATACCCAAGAATGTAGTTCCGGGGTGGTATCCGTTCTATCTGCATTTTGACAGTAAGAATGTAGGTTCCTGCCGCGATACCGCTATGGTAGAGGTCCGCTATCCCGCATCGGTGATAGAAACGCGTTGGGGGGATGTGTTCGTGGTATCGCACAACGATGATTACAAGGAGTATCAGTGGTACAAGAATGGTGAACCGATAGAGGGGGCAACCGGTGCCACGTATTTTGAAGACGGTATGGATGCAGGTACGACTTATACCGTTCGTATCACATTGGCTGACGGGACAGCGTTGTCTGTATGTCCGTTCACTATGGCGCAACTGACACCGGTGGAAGAGGTAAATGGTACTTCGGCATGGCACAGCGGATATACCTATACTGTAGAGCGTGGCTCTGTGTTGCCTATATCTATGGAGGGAATATCGCACTATGAGTGGTATTCGCTGACAGGGCAACGTCTGCATAGTAGCAGCGAAGAGGTAATTAGGGCTCCACAGGAGAGCGGCTGGTATATCCTCAAGATATTCACCAATACAGGTGAGGTGGTAAATCGCGTGATTGTACTCTAAAAAAGAGGTATAATGATACTAAGAATCTATTATATTGTTTAACTTAAAAAGAATTGCTTATGAAGAAACTTTTCTCACGCAGTTTGTTGGTCTTCCTGCTGTCACTATGCAGTATGGTGGGCTACGCACAGAAGAAAGTGCTCTGCGAGGATTTCGGAAGCACGGCATTGCCGACCGGATGGACCAGTTCCGGTAATGGTTGGCAGTTCCGAGACAGCGAGGCATTGTTCAACGCGAAGGTGGAGAACGGTACCGACACTCTTATCACGCCATTAGTGAGCGTGGCTGACTTGACACACACACCAACGGTAACCATTGACTATTATATGAAAATCAATGGTTCAAAGGTTAACGAACTGAGTCTGCTGTATCGTACCTCTACTTCCGAGGCGTGGAAATCGTTAGCACAGTTTGTGGAGAAGCAGGATACTATCACTCGCGTCTATACTGCACTGCCGGATGACATTACAGGCAATGTGCAAGTCGCAGTGGCTGTGCTTTACAAAGATGGAGGAACCACGGCTATTGGGTATCTGGCTATCGAGAACCAACGTGCAGAGGTAAATGCGCCCTCCGATTTCCGTTATGAGAGCCTGACTGCCACCAACGTAAGATTGTTGTGGGGAAGAAGTAACAGCGAATATTTCTTGCAGAACAACCTGAAGGTAAGCACTACGCCGATTACCGATTTCACGCTGAAGGCCGATGTCTTCGATGGCAATGTGAAAGAAACATATACTACCGTTGAGAACCTGAAAGCCAATACGCAATACTATGCATATCTTCGCTATGAGTGTGAGGATAATGACTACTCGCCGTGGGCAGAACTGCAATTCAAGACTCCATGTGCAGCGGTCATACCTCCTTATACAGAGAACTTTGAAGAGGAGTTGACGGATTGCTACATGATAATCAAGAACTCGCGCAGGGCAGAGGTTTCGGAGGCGTATCCGCATAATGGAACCAAGGCTTTCCAATTCTTGACAAATAGCAATAAGTACAACTATCTGTTCTTCCCCGCATTGGAGGTAGATAATTTGCAAGACTATCAGATATCATTCTATGTGGCATCTGAGGTAACAGGTAAATCCTATGGCCGCGAGATAACGGTAGGTATTGCTAATAGCGCAACTGAGGAGAATTTCCAAGAATGGAAGACTATTTCTCTGCCCAAGGGACGCCAATGGGAGCGCGTTACCATCTCTTTCGCCGGTTTCAAAGGCGAGGGAAAGGTAGTTGCTCTGCGCGCAGGAAATGCCGGTGCGGAGAACCACATATTCATTGATGATGTTACCTTGGAGAAGGCAGAGGCATGTCCTCGTCCGATGTTCGTAACCGTTAGCAATGTTACATACAATTCGGCTCGTATCTCTTGGGTGGAAGCCGGCAATGCCACAGAATGGAATGCGGTAATCGCCACCAAACAGTATGCCGACCCCAATGACTGCGAACCGGATGCTACAAAGGGCGAGTATGCAGGCGAAGTAAAAACCAATCCCTATGAGGCTACAAACCTACTGCCGCAAACCACCTACTACGTATATGTGCAGTCGGCTTGTGCCGAGGGCGACTGGACGGAGGTGGCTTCGTTTACTACAGGCAAACCGGTTACTCTTCCGTACAAACAGGGCTTTGACCGCTTTGACCCGGATTTCTATACCAATGATAGCAAGGCAATTCCTGAGCAATGGCTAAGTGGTGTTCGAGAATTGAACCCAATCCGTGCAGATTACGATGAAGAGGAAGGAGAAGATTCTTATTGGTACAAAGGTGCTTGTCCTTATGTACACACATCCAATGACCATACGGGGTCTGCTTATGTCCCGGCAGCTTTGCTATTAAGGGGCTCTTCTCTTCCAAGTGAACCGGATGGTTCGTATCGTACTTCGTATGTTATGATGCCTGCAATGCCGGATGATGTTAACAAATTATTATTGTCATTTTGGGCATACTCCAACGTTGCTTTGGGAACCCGCATTGTAGTAGGTGTGGCAGATGTGCAGTCCAATGAGATTGCAGCCGGTAAGCAGTTGGCTCTCGGAGGCAATGTCACTTCTTTGGATACATTGACTATTAATGCATCAGGTCAGTGGCAAGAGTTCAATATCGATTTGACTAAGTATAAAGGCAAAGGACGCTATATCACGTTGTATCTGGAGCCTGTGGGAGAATCCACACCATCTGCATATATTGATGATATTAGCATTGACTATGCTCCTACCTGTTTTGCAGTGCAGAACCTATCGGCAGAGGCTACAGGTACCACTTCGCTTAAGGTCACATGGAAGGAGGCTTTGAACGCTACGTCGTGGAATGTGAAGGTGTCTTCTACGGAGATAGACCCTGCCACCACCGATGGCGACATTGTCAAGAAGGCTACGGTCAGTACTACACCGGAATATGTTGCAAACAATCTGAAGTCCAATACTACATATTATGTATATGTATCACCTGCTTGTGGTGAGTTGTGGACAAGTACCAAAGTAACCACCCTCTATGCTCTGACGGTGCCATATTACAATGATTTCTCTGATGAACCTACCGGTTCAGGAACGAGACCTCAGTATTGGATAACTGGTAATATGGGACAAGCAACTTCCCAATCTTACAAGCCGTACGTAAACAAGTCGAAATGGTCTGTGCCAACCGGTTATACACTTCCTGCTGAAATAGTGGCTAATTCGCTGTATTTTTATGCATATTACTATAAGACTGCATCACGTGCCGCTTTGCAACCGTATGCTATAATGCCGGAATTGTCGAATGCAGATGTGAAAGATGTTGTACTCTCTTTCTGGGCTCATTCTTCAAGTTCTAAAGTAGTGGGATATTGTATGGAACTGAAGATTGGTGTAATGACCGATCCTACAGACTTTAGTACTCTTACAGAAGTTACTTCGGTTACATTGGATACTATCAAAGTGCCACAGTATTTCTTTGCTGATATGTCGTCCTATACGGGTAGTGGCAAATATATTGTATTCTATATGGACAACCAAACAAAGAATACTTCCTACATTTCGTTGGATAACCTGAGCATCACTTTGGCTTCCAAACCGCAGCGCGTTACCGATGTGCAGGCTATCGACTCTACTATCACCGAGACATCCGCCAAACTGAAATGGCATGAGAATGGCGATGCCAAGCAGTGGAAGATACGCTTGTTTACCGAAGAACAAACTGACCCCACGGAAGCAACTCCTCTCAAAGAGTTCACGGTAAATGATACTATCTTCGAGATAACGGGGCTAACACACTCGACACAATACTTCGCTTATGTACAGGCAGTGAAAGGTACTGAATCGGGTATGTGGTCTTTGGTTTGCCCGTTCTGGACAAAGACAGGAATATGGACGGTTCCGTTCTTTGAGGACTTTGAAAGTTATACAAAGGGAAGCACAACCGACAATACCTTGCCTCCATATTATGATTTGTCCGGCTCTACCGCCAAGAATTTCCCGTATGTGTACGAAACGTATTCTTCTTATGGCGGAGGCAAAACCGATGCAACAAAGAAGTATATGTTCTATATGGTAGCAGGCGGCTCTGGAAAAGTAAGTCAAATCATCTTCCCGAAATTCGATAAGCCTGTCAATACATTGCAAATGACATTCTTAGCAGGTGCTTATAGTTCCAATATAAAGGAGCAATCCGCTACGCAGATAGGTGTTATTACTGCAGATGGCACGTTCCATGTCGTGGCAGAGAATCAGGTTCCTGCCAAGAGTACTTGGTACGAATGGTTTGTTGACTTTAGTTCTTATACAGGTGAGGACGGGCAAATTGCTATCCGCATAGCTTACAATGCTACTCTTAAAAAGAGTGTGTATGTGGCAATAGATAATGTCAGCATCGTGGCAATACCGGAATGTAAACGTATCGCCAATGTCAAGACAGATGCTGTTACGGCAACCTCCGCTACTATCCTATGGGATAAGGCGGGTGAAGAAACTGTTTGGAACTTGAAAGTATCTACCAAACCTTTGCCTTCTCCGTCCGACTCAACGGCAGATGCTTTCGATGGACAGGTAGCATCCGTAATGCAAGCGTTGGATAAATTGGAACCGAACACCACCTACTATGTCTATGTGCAGAGTGTACGTAAGGACAAGAACTGCGTGGGTGAATGGAGCCAAGAGATGTCGTTCACTACGTTGTGTTTGCCGGTAGCTTTGCCTTACACCGAAGACTTCGAGGGCTTCGAGAAAGAGGCTATCCCTGACTGCTATACATTATCGGGAGATGTGAAGGATCAGACGGCTACGCGCATATCCGAACCGGGGTCGTATGATAAGGGCAAAACCCTGTACATATATCAAGTGGCAGTAGAGAAGAAGAACTATTGTGCTTTCCCATTGCTGGATTGCAAGGATGCCAGTGAGTTGCAACTTCGAATGTTAGTGAGACCGTCTTCTACAGGCGATGCCACTGACCCCCTTGAGGAATGTGATAGGTATTTCTACGAAGTGGGTGTGATGACTAACCCCAATGATCCTGCTACGTATGTAGCTATGTTTACGGATTCTGTGATTGCAGACGGTACTACCTATGGCAAGGATAAGTACTACTCGTTTGCTAAGTACGCAGGTGACATCAAGGGAAATATGGGTAAATACATTGCCATCAAGGTCTTGCCTCATAAGTCAATGTCTCTTAATAAGGAATACACCGGTGGTATGTATATTGACGATGTGAAGATTGAGCGCATTGCTTCTTGTGTTCCGCCTACCGAGTTGAGAGTAGTTGAGTTTGACAACGACACCGTGGCTTTCACATGGAAAACTATTGATAAGACAGGCAACTTCCGCATCCGTGTCTTCGACAAGGCTAATGCCAATCCCGATGTGGACACACCTGTCAAAGATGTAGTCGTTAAGGACACTGCAAGTGCTGTCATCAAAGACCTCAACGGCAATACCATCTACTATGCATACATTCGCAAAGAGTGCAGCACAACGAATTTCAGCACTTGGAGTCAATATGCTACGTGGCATACCGACTGTGAGGAAATCCAAGCACTGCCGTATGTCGAGACTTTCGAGGCTTGCACATCAGGTCAAGTGCCTAACTGCTGGGAGCAGATTACGTACACCTATTCCAACCCCGGAGGTGGAGGATCGGGTAAAATCACCATATCCGCTGTTTCCGGTGCTGCTAAAGATAGCAACCTAGGATTGAAGATTGATTATAGTTCGTATGGTAGTGCAGGTAAGAAAGCAGCGTATGCTATCACTCCGCGTCTGAATGTATCATCTTTCAAAGATGTAGTTCTGTATTTCGATGCAAAAGCCTATAGTGGTACAACAGATTTTAAGATTGAGGCTGTGGAGTCGCCTTCAATAGATGCTGAGTCCATCGAAATTACTACTGTCAAGGGTATTAGTAGTGATGGCTGGAGGACATACTATCTTGATTTGGCGGATTACTACGAATCGGCACAAGAGTACCAGTATCTGCGTTTCACAACATCATCTGCTTCCATTTTATTGGATAATATCCACATCACTACCAATAAGTCGGAAATTATTCCTGTGCAATCTCTCCTGCTTCAGTCGATGACGGATACCTCTGCTACCTTCTCCTTCACCGAGGTAACACCGGGTGTAAAGCAATGGATGGTAGAGTACGGACCTAAGAACTTTGCTCTGGGTACAGGTACCAAACTGACTGTAGATACCACTATGGTCACGCTGCAGGGACTCGCTGTCAACACGGCTTATGATGTCTATGTACGTGCCAACGTGCAAGGTGCTGTTACCACCTATACGGGACCGCTTCAGTTTACCACTCCTAAAAAGGCTGCTTCATTGCCTTACTACTACAACTTTGGCAATGCAAAAGAGAATGCCGAATTGTGGACTTTGGTGAATACGGACGCTAAAGGAATAGAATGTCCGAATACTTTCACGTTTGGTGATGCCAAGAATGTTGGAGCCACCGGCTCTACCGCCTTGTATATTCAGCATGAGGGCAAGTATGGCTATATGTCTCGTTTCTTGAATGATGAACTGGGTAATTCCGGAGACTGGGCTATGCGCTATGTCAATGTTCCTGCTCAGGGTACCTACACCGTAGGTATTAAGGCGAAAAACCCGGGTTGTCCTCCTGATGTGGACGAGGATGCTGCTTACTTGTGTGTCGCATTGGTTCCTGCTGACCGCATTCCTGTTAATGCGACGCTCAACGGTGCCTTCACTCGTCCTAATGGTACTACGGGTAATGTGCTGAAAACCATGCCTGAATTCAACGAGTTCAGTGTAATCAGCAAGATGTATGGCGTTAATGACTATACGGAGTTGGCTAATAATGTACAAATAACCACCCCTGGTACGTATGTGCTGCTCCTGTATTGGTACAACATCAGTATGCACCGTGCCCTTGGCGACATCTACGAGCCGGTGGCTATCGACAGCGTCTGGATTGAGGAGTACGAGTGCACAGAGCCTTCTTCTCACAAGGTAGCCACTATTACCGATTCCACGGCTACGCTCTCTTGGTTCGCGGGTGCTAACGACAAGTTCGAAGTCATTGCCAGCCGTTATACCAAGTCCCCGCGTCCTGATGAGTTGGAAGAGCAGGATATGGTGGCACATGAGACCTTTGTGGGTGAGCCGACTTATACGGTCAAAGGCTTGAAGCCCAATACCTCGTATGCTATCTACCAGCGCACTATCTGCTCCGACCATGCTACGGATTGGCACGAGGTGGACATCCTCACCAACTGCGTTGCGCAGACTCTGCCTTATACCGAACTCTTTGCAGAGACACCGGAGTGCTGGTATTTGAGTGGTGCTCAAGTGACTACCAAGGATTATCGCACCCAAGAGATGGAGGATGCAGGCGAGGAAGCAGAAGAGTGGAACTGTCTGAGTATGTCTCAAAATAGTTATATCGTATTGCCTGACTTTGGCGTCCCCGCCAACCGCTTGGCTGTTCAGTTGAATGTCTTCAATAATGGTAATTATAGTAAGGCTATCTACGAAGTGGGCGCGGTTACATCGCCTTACGATATGGAGTCATACAAAGCCTTACAAACCATTAAGACCACAAAGACATTCGGCATGACTTCTTCTGCGGGCAATCCGTATGAGGTGGAGAACTATACTGTGATGTTGCACCGCTACACGGGCACCGGACATCATATAGTCATTAAGACCGCTCCGACTATTGGTGGCAATATCAAAGACCTGACGGTAACCCTGCTCCCTGAATGTGTGGCTCCCCAATTGGTAGAGGTTACCAAAGTAGCGGAGACTACTGCACAACTCAATTGGATTGCAGGCAACGAAACCGAATGGACGGTGGCTCTCAATACCGATACTTTCACGGTGAATGAGAACCCTTATCTGCTCAAGAACTTGAAGAACGGTACCGACTACACGGTGTCACTCCGTGCTCACTGCGATGCTACACATGCCAGCGAGTGGACGGCTCCTGTACGCTTCACCACCAAGTGTGGCGTGAATAGTCTGCCGTTGATTGAGAAATTTGAGGGGCTTGCAAATGAGTATGATGAAGATATCTTGCTGCCAATCAACTGCTGGGAGCAGAAATATACTACCATAACATTGGATTCTATGATTCGCCGTCCGAATGACAAAGCCTTTACGGATGTGAATAAACGTTCCAATATGTATATGAAGTGGGTTATCCCATACCAGTCGGTATTCGACAGATATTACAATGGTGTACCTCACTTGCGCTCCGATGTTTATACCGACAAGTCGGCAGATCAATACAACTACAAGTGGCTCTTCTCGCCCAAGTACGAGATAGGGGAGAATACTACTCTCTCTTTCGACTTGGCGACCGCAACTTTAGCGGGCAGACTTCTTCATACTACGATAAAGGATACAATTCGCGTTGAGATGGGAACCCTGAATATCGCTGTTACCAAGGATGGCGTTCATTTCACCAAAGTGAAGACTATCGACCTCATGACGTGTGATAGCACTTTCCATCCTGTACAAGTCGATTTGTCCGCATTTGCAGGCGATACGCTTATGGTAGTTTTCAACCATGGCATGAAATATGTAAGTTTCGTGTTCAACTATCCCTCCATCCGCATCAACAACATGCGTATGAACTGCATGGAGACTAAACCTATCACCGCCACTTGCTATGCTGAGTGTGGTCGAGACTATACAGACTATGGCTTCGACATCAAGGTGGATGAGTTACCTAAGTTGGGCGAGACCAAGAAATTTGAGCGCACTGAATCTTCTACCGAAGGATGTGATATTCATTATGTCCTCACATTGACAGCCATTCAGTCGCCTTCAGTAGCCACAATTCATGCCTCTATTTGTGAAGGTGAGTTCTTTGAGTTTGGTGACCACCGAATCACCGAACCTGCTCCTAATGGCCAGCCATGGCGTCTCAGTGCGCCTATTGCACAGTCCGGTTGTGATAGTATTATCTATCTTTACCTTACTGTCAATAGACCTGTTAGCAGTATTGTTAATGAGACCGTTTGCGAGGGTGGTCAGTATATGTTTGTCGATACCACACTGACCACAGCAGGTACCTACACACGTACCACTACCTCTTTGGTAACTGGTTGCGATAGCATTATCACGCTGTACCTCACAGTTACTCCTGCTCCTGTCGTTAGTCAGACTGCTACGTTCTGTGAGGGTGGTACGTATGACTTCAACGGCACACTGCTTAATAAGGCTGGTATCTACCGCGATACAACGTATGCCGAGAATGGTTGCATGAGTATCACCGAGTTGACGCTGTCTATGAATCCCGTCAAACGCACCTCTTTGGGTACCGAGTACATCAACAAGGGTGAAACGTACGAGTTCTTCGGAGAGACGCTCACGGCTACAGGCTCTTACTCGCACACGTTGCAGAGTGCCGTAACGGGCTGCGACAGCATCGTTTCCGTCAACCTCATTGTCTTGACCGAGACCACAGGACACGAGTCTATGACCGTTTGTGCAAACGAACTGCCTATCGTATGGAAAGGACAGACTATTACCGCGGAGGGTGTTCACCAATTCGATACACTCACTACCGTAGGTACTGATAGTATCGTTCTCCTCTCGTTGCATGTGATTGCTCCTGTAACAACTGACATTAGCGAATCTGTCTGCGAGGGCGGCAAGTATCAGTTTGGCGATACCATACTGACCACGGTGGGTACCTACACACGTACTACTACTTCGTTGGTAACAGGTTGTGATAGTGTCATTACATTGTTCTTGACCATCACTCCTGCTGTGGCAACTCCTATGGGGGCAAGCATCTGCGAAGGTGATACGTATGACTTCAACGGCAAACTGCTCAACCAAGCCGGTATCTATCGTGATACTACTTATGCGGAAGATACACATTGTATGAGTATCACCGAGTTAAGCCTTGTAGTCAACAAGCCTGTTAGCAGCACCATCATAGAGTCTATCTGCGAGGGCAGCAAGTATCAGTTTGGTGATACCACACTGACCACAGCCGACACCTACACACGTACTATTACCTCGTTGGTAACTGGCTGCGATAGTGTTATCACACTCAAACTGACGGTTACGCCGGCTCCTGTTACTCCGCAAAGTAAGGCTATTTGCGAAGGCGATACCTATGACTTCGCCGGCAAACATCTCACTACGGCAGGCATCTATCGTGATACCACGTATGCAGAGGACGGTTGCATGAGCATTACAGAATTGACGCTCACTGTCAACAAACCTGTAGAGAAAAAATGGGCGGAAACGATTTGTGAAGGCGGTAATTATCAGTTTGGTGATACCACGCTGACCACAGCCGGCACCTACACACGTATCCTTACTTCGTTGGCTACCGGTTGCGATAGTACCATAACAGTCTCCTTGGCGGTTACTCCGGCAGAGGTGATAAAGAAGGATACTTCTATCTGCGAAGGCGAGTCCATCAAGTTTGGAAATCAGATGTTAAATGCGAAGGGTACCTATCGCGACACCACTTATGCTGCTGAAACGCATTGCATGAGCATCACTGAGTTGAAACTCTCTGTTGTAGAATCACGAACCATCAATGTATCGGATGTTACTGTCCATGTAGAGGAGTTGCCTTACATCTACACGGATCCTACAGGTAAGGAACACGAAATACTTCCTGTTGGAACTCCTGAAGGTGTATATACGATGGATACAACGTTTGTCTTGGGTTCTTGTACCTTCTATCACTTCAACATCACCGTCAAGACCACGGACGCTGTGGACAACATCGATGTTCCGTCGTTGCACATCTACCCGACTCTTATCGACAAGGGACAATCCGTCAACCTCATCTTGGATGCAGCACCTGCTAACAATAATGTCGTTGTCGAGATTCACGACATGGTAGGTCAACTCGTGGCTACCTATCGTCCTGCTTCGTCGCATGTCGTTCTCGGCGACTTCCATACCGCAGGTATGTACTTCGTACGAGTGCTGACCGATGATACCGTCAGCGGTGTCGGACGAGTAGTGGTTAAGTAGTTTCCGTAGAACTTCATGGTTCCCATTGGGGAGCCGTGAAGTTCTATCCTTACGGATAATCCGATAGAAATTTGTGGCTCATTCATGGTAATTAATGTTTATTATCTACCATTTATAGAGGTCAATTTCTATCCTTACGGATAATTCGATAGAAATTTGTGGCTCATTCGTGGTAATTAATGTTTATCAACTACCATTACAGAGGTCATTTCGCATCGAATCCCGTGTTATCATTCGGACAGCCTGATTGGTTTCAGACTGTCTGTCCATGGGGATAAAGTCCCGCAACATTTATGAACCGACGATATACACTATCTATCATCGTGCTGCTGTCCGTGGCTGCTATGCTGTGGGCGGCTCCGCGTACCCCCGAGCAGGCTTTGGATATAGCCCGCTCCACATGCTTGCGCAAGGCTTCTGCATCGCATATCCTTGCTCCCCGACCCGCACGCATAGCCGCACAAAGCCGTGCCTACTATGCTGTCAATACGGGGCATGGCTTCGTCCTTGTCTCTACCGACACGCACATGCCCGAAGTCTTGGGCTACAGCGATGGCTCGGATTTCTGTGTGGATAGTCTCCCGCCTGCCTTCCGCTATTGGCTGGATTGCTATGATGATGAGTTTGCTGCTATGGACACCACATATACCTGTCCGCAGCGTGCCGCCATCTTCCCTGACTCGCAAACACCTCTGCTCACCTGCCGCTGGAACCAGTCCTCCCCCTTCAACGATATGGCTCCCAAGTACGACGCTACTCACCATGCCGCTGCGGGGTGTGTGGCTACTGCTATGGCACAAATCATGTACGCCCACAAGCATCCTGCGCAAGGTACAGGCTCCTATTCCTATCTGTGGACCAGCAAACGGGATGCCAATTTGTCCGCAACCCTGAGCGCGGACTTTGGTGCTACCACCTACCATTGGGACGCTATGCTCGACTCCTATTCCGGCACTGCCACTGCAGAATCTCGCTCTGCCGTAGCTACACTGCTCTACCATTGCGGTATTTCGGTGGATATGGGCTACGACTGCAACAGCAGCCACGAGAGCGGAGCCGTAACGAGCAAGGTACCCAAATCGCTTGCCACCTACTTCGGCTACGACCCCAACTACCAGTTCATCCGCAAGGACATCTACCCCGTTGATAGTCTCAACCTGCTTATCCGTGCCGAACTCCGTCAGCAGCACCCTGTCCTCATCTCCGGTTCCAACGACCAGGGCGGGCATGCTTTCGTCTGCGACGGCTACAACCGTGACGGCTATTTCCATATCAACTGGGGCTGGGGCGGCAAGTCCGACGGCTATTTCCTGCTCTCTGCCCTCAACCCGGGGCAGCAAGGCATCGGCGGCACCACCAAGGGCTACAACAAGGGCACCACTTTCTTTGTCGGGCTGCAACCCAAGAGTGCCACCTCTGTCCGCTATCCCTCACAACTTGCTGCCGACAGTTTCACCGTCAGCACCACCCGTCTCGCACGCAACGGCTCTTTCTCTACTGCCGCATATCATATTCAGAACTATGGTATGGACCACTATACGGGGACCTATGGCATCGCTCTTTACGATGAAGACGAAACCGACATGGTGGCTCTGCTTAAGTCATCCTCATTCTCCCTCAAGTCCAATTACTACCGTACGTCCGAGGTTACTACCACCGGCATCAAAATCCCGACATCGGTACCGGAAGGCACCTATCACCTCTGTCTTGTGTACCGGGATGCCGACTATGGCTGGCTGCGTATGCTCAACCGCTGTGATGACTACTTCAAGACCGTCTATGTCAGTGCCGATGGCATCACATTCCTTGATAATAATGCCCCCGCCGAACTCTCGCTGACCGAGCCCATCGCTTTTGCCGATGATGCCTATGACATCCCGCGTGCCGGCTTGCCGCTCTCCTTCTCCGTCCGTAATACGGGTGGCACTTTCCGCGGCGACATCTCCGCCCGCATCTATCAGGGCAACTTCGCCAAAGGGCAGTACGAGATTTTGGACTCGCTCTCTATCCGGCGCAACCAAACCTTCTCTTCCGCCCTCCAACAACCGTTCGACGACCGGCTCAAAACCGACAAGACCTACAAAATGAAACTCTGTTGGCGTGCCAATGCGGCCGACTCATGGCACGAGTTCACGCCCGCAGAATACGGAGTCCTCTCGTTCACCATCGTGGATTCCATACCCGACATCCCTACATCGCTGCCCCTCCTGTCTCCCGACACGGAAATCATATCTCGGCAACTCGTCATGCACCTCCCCGTAGGCGATATGTATATCATCACTACCCGCGATAATACTAATACCATTCATCGACATAAAATCATCTTGTATAAGTGAAAAAGTTTATTACCTCATTGGCTTTAAGCCTGTCTTTCGCACTCGCGGCACATGCGGCCGTCACTGTCGTCAATGACAATCGTCACCTCATTACAGGTGAAGTGGGTGCCGGTTATTCATCGCTTTTGCACTCTTCGGACTTCGGCAAGTCTGCCGGACTCGCAGGAGGTATTGTGCAACTGGGCTACGAGTGGAACCTGCGCCGGTTCTTGTTGCATACAGGTGTCGAGTTCTCCTCTATCAACAACATCTCGCTCTTTAATGCTCAGTACACCTCCTCCCCCTACGTGCTGTCCACAAACTTCATGTATGGCTCCGACCCCGCTGCCATGCAGCAGCATTTTGCTTTCTCCAATTTCCGCGAGCAGCAGATGATGGGCTATGTCAATATACCCGTCATGGCGGGTGGACTGTTCGACGACCGCTACTATTTCTTGGCAGGTGTCAAGGTGGGAATCCCCGTCTATAACTCCTACAAGACGAATGTGGATGTCGAGTCCTATCTCACCGACCCGCTCATACCCAACCGCGAGTTCCGCGATATACCGCAGCACGGAGCCGACCGCGCATCGCTGACCGCCGATGGACATTTCACCACCTCACCCGTCAATGTACAGGCGTCTGCCGAAGTGGGTGTGTCTATCAGCAGTTTCATTCCGCAGAAGAAAGCCAAACCCGGAATGAACAACTTTGCACGCAACAAGAAGAAAAAGCCGCTGCGCTACTACTATCGCGTGGGACTCTTCTGCGACTATGGCATCACCTCCGCCGTAGCGAAAAACACTGCCGACGCTTTTGCTTCTGCCACCGAGTGGAACCCCGATGTGGAGAAAGCAGTATATATGGAACAACATAACAAACAAGTGGATGGGTTTGTACCCACCACACTCCCCGACCATGTGAAATTCAATTCCTACGCTGCTACTCGGGGACGCTTCTCTTCGTTCATCGTGGGTGTCAAGTTCGCCATGCTCTTCCAGGTCAACCAACCCAAGAAACCTGTTATGCCCCAGTCGTGGCTTGATGTCGATGTCACCGACGCTGCCACCGAGGCACTCTTGCCCGCACAAATCAACGTCTTGGAACTCAAGACAGGGCGCGAGACCATACGTCAGGCCAAGAAAGGTACCCTCCGCATGCGTACCAAACGCGGTGGATTTACGGTTACCGCTTCCGCACCGGACTACTATTCCGATACGCAGTCCTACACCATCGACTCGCTGGGCGAGAATGTGGCGCTCAGTTTTGCCCTGCGCCATCGCCCCTATTTCCGCTTCCGTGTTACGCATAGCGAAACGGGCGAACCGATGCCTGTGCATGCTTCCCTCATCAATCGCGCCAACAACGATACTATCCTCCACCTGAACACCGATGCCGCTACAGGTGCTGCACGGTATATGTTGGAGGACTCCGTCACGTACCGTATACATATCGCCCAATTAGGCTACGAGACCTATGCTACGGACATCGCTTCCATTGCCGACTCCATGAATATCGTGCTCAAACCCATCAAGAAGGGCGACATTGTCATTGTCAACCATCTCTTCTTTGCGAATAACTCCACGCGTATCCTTGCCGAATCGGAGGCTGCACTCAACGACCTGAAGACCTTCCTCACCGAGAACCCGCAACTGCGTATCCGTATCGTCGGACATACCGACAACGTCGGTTCCGACCAGTTCAACCTCAAACTCTCCGAAGGTCGTGCACAGTCCGTCAAGGACGCACTTGTCAAACGTGGTGTAGCGCCGGAGCGTATCGAAACCTTGGGTATGGGCAAACGCCAGCCGATTGCCACCAACGATACCGAAGAAGGACGCGCACAGAACCGCCGTGTAGAACTCGTTATCCTCTAAACAGAAGTTATATCCCGTAAATAGAACAGTTCTATTTGGTTATCCCCAAGAGACTGTCTGACAATGAAAAATTGTCAGATGGTCTTTTTTATGAAGAAGCGTAGGCGGACGATGCATTGCTTGGGAGACGACGCGGCTCGCGTCGTCAAAGATAAAATCCAATGCATCTCGCGTCGTCAAAAATACAGCGCATTTCAAATCGTACTTTGTAAATATGGTTTTTATGTCTAATCTGCGATAATACGGCGTAGCCGTCCGTTTATATCTTAATCGCTCCCCGCAGTCATTAACTATTAACCATTACCTATTACTACACTTACATCGAGACAGTCTCGAGTTAAGAGTATGACATTAGTATGTGATTAGTATGTGATTAGTATGTGATTAGTATGTGATTAAGCCGACAATATCGGAACCATACAGCCTTCTTGCCTTGGGACACGCGTTTTATTTGGTTACTCACACTCTTTTTTGTAACTTTGCGGGCAGAAACGAAACAAAACAGATACTCATTTCAAGGTATGGCAACACAGGAAGAAACATTCAAGAAGATGGTCGCTCACTGCAAAGAGTACGGATTCGTCTTCCCGAGCAGCGAGATTTACGACGGTCTGAGTGCCGTGTACGACTACGGTCAGAACGGCGTGGAACTGAAGAACAACATCAAGAAATACTGGTGGGAGTCCATGACCATGCTCCACGAGAACATTGTCGGTCTCGACGCGAGCATCTTCATGCACCCCACCGTCTGGAAGGCTTCGGGGCACGTGGACGCCTTCAACGACCCGCTCATCGACAACCGCGACTCCAAGAAACGCTATCGTGCCGACGTGCTGATTGAAGACCAAATCGCCAAGTACGACGAGAAGATAGAAAAGGAACTGGAGAAAGCACGCAAACGCTTCGGCGACAACTTCGACGAGGAACTCTACAAGCAGACCAACGAGCGTGTCAAAGAGCATATCGCTAAGCGCAACGCCCTGCACGAGCGTTACAGCAAGGCGATGAATGACAACGACTTGGCAGAACTGAAACAGATAATCCTCGACGAGGAAATCGTCTGCCCCATTAGCGGCACACGCAACTGGACCGACGTGCGTCAGTTCAACCTTATGTTCCAAACCGAGATGGGTTCCACGGCTGACGGCTCGATGACCATCTACCTGCGCCCCGAGACGGCACAGGGTATCTTCGTCAATTTCCTCAACGTGCAGAAGACGGGACGCATGAAGATTCCTTTCGGTATCGCGCAGATAGGCAAGGCATTCCGCAACGAGATTGTGGCACGCCAGTTCGTATTCCGTATGCGTGAGTTCGAACAGATGGAGATGCAGTTCTTCGTCCGCCCGGGCGAGGAGATGAAGTGGTTTGCCTACTGGAAGGAGTTCCGCCTCAAATGGCACAAGGCACTCGGTCTCGGCGACGGGAAATACCGCTTCCACGACCACGAGAAACTGGCGCACTATGCCAATGCCGCTACGGACATCGAGTTTGAGATGCCCTTTGGATTCAAGGAGGTGGAGGGTATCCACAGCCGTACCAACTTTGACCTCTCGCAGCACGCCAAGTTCAGCGGCAAGAAGATTGAGTACTTCGACCCCGAACTCAACCAGTCGTACACGCCGTATGTCATAGAGACATCCATAGGTGTGGACCGTATGTTCTTGAGTGTGATGTGCGCGGCATACAGGGAGGAGAAACTCGAAGGCGGCGACACCCGCGTAGTGCTCAGCCTGCCCCCTATGCTGGCACCTGTGAAGGCATGCGTGATGCCGCTGGTGAAGAAGGACGGACTGCCCGAGAAGGCACACGAGATAGTGGAGATGCTGAAGTTCGACTTCCACACCAACTACGACGAGAAAGACTCCATTGGCAAGCGCTATCGCCGTCAGGATGCCATCGGCACACCGTTCTGTATCACCGTGGACCACGACACCTTGGAGGACAACTGCGTGACCGTGCGTTTCCGCGACACGATGAAGCAGGAGCGCGTACCTATCGACGAACTGCACCAAATGATTTCCGAGCAGGTCTCCCTCCGCACACTGTACAAGAAACTGATGTAACTCCTGTATAGGGACAACGCTGTGTCTGGGGGACGCCTGGGGGACGACGCGGCTCGCGTCGTCATACGCCGGCGGCGCAGTGGGATGTTTCTACCAGAACGAAACCCTGTGGCTTGAACAGAATCCCGCGTCGTCATCACCTACGCCAATGGCAGAGAAAATCGTGTTAATCATATACCATATAAAAATTAATGGCTAATTAATGGTAAATTACATGTTTTTCTACATCGTAAATTCGTAAATCGTACATAAAAACACATCTTTATTTGTGTATATGAAAAAATAGCAGTACCTTTGCACCGCTTTTGTGCGCAGAGGTGCTGCTATTCAGTTCCTTGCCAGCAGGGGCAATAGATGTGACATCGTTTGGATGGTAATATCGGACGAGGTCATAATTGTTTAACTAACTAATCAATACAACAATGTATTTGAACGCAGAAAAGAAAGCGGAACTCTTTGCCAAGTATGGCAATGACGCTAAGAACACCGGTTCTGCTGAGAGCCAAATCGCTCTGTTCACCTTCCGTATCAACCACCTCACCGAGCACCTGAAGAAGAACCAGAAGGACTTCGGTACAGAGCGTGCCCTGACCGCTTTGGTTGGTAAACGTCGTCGTCTCTTGGACTACCTCAAGGAGAAGGACATCGAGCGTTACCGTGCTATCATCAAAGAGTTGGGTATCCGCAAGTAATCACTCTTGCATTACCTGTCGAAACGAAGCCTACAAAGGCGTGGACTTCACGGGGGACTGTCTGCAAGGGCAGTCCCTTTTTTGTAAATATAAGCACAGGGGACGACGCAACTCGCGTCGTCAATAAAAAGCCTTTCTTTCGAAGGTGAAAGAAATACCGCCTTAACGTCAGTTGCGCTAATTTTTGAGATATATAATTTGTGGCTAATGGGCGATAATACGGTGTAGCCGTCCGTTCATACGTTCATAATAGTCCTGATGTTTTTTTATATGGTTCTTTATATGGTTGTTAATGGAGCCTTTGTCTCGTGATGTATTAATGGGAAATTATACGGCTTGTTATGTTTATCTCCAAATGTTTCATCATAAAAAACGTATATTTTTTGTTTTGTTGTTGGACAGTACATGACCTGCAAAGTCTCCTTCTGTCGTTATATCGAACTCACGTAATTTGCATATTTCACAGAAAAAGAGTAACTTTGCAGCGGGAAAGGAGAATGTATAAAAATGACCATGGAGGAAACTCAATGCAGAGTGCATAAAATCTCACAGGAGGATTTGTGCCATTACATGACCCTTGATGAAATGCATGAGCGTCTGACGGCTCACATAAAGGCTCGTTATTGAGCGCAATGAATACAAAAACCATTGGTTAATAAATAGATATGTTCGACAATTTATCAGAAAGATTAGAACGTTCGTTCAAGATACTGAAAGGTGAAGGCCGTATCACCGAGATTAACATCGCCGAGACAGTCAAGGACATCCGCAAAGCCCTGTTGGAGGCGGACGTTAACTACAAGACAGCCAAGCAGTTCACCGACGAAGTGAAGGCAAAGGCTCTGGGACAGAATGTGATGACCGCCGTGCGCCCCGGGCAGTTGATGGTCAAGATTACGCACGACGAGTTGGCGTCGCTCATGGGTGGCGAAGCCGAGGAGATTAACCTGAAAGGCAATCCTGCCGTTATCCTGTTGAGCGGTTTGCAGGGTTCGGGTAAGACCACTTTCGCAGCCAAATTGGCGAACTACCTGCAGACCAAGAAGAACAAGCGCGTGATGTTGGTGGCGTGCGACGTGTACCGTCCCGCCGCTATCGAGCAGTTGCGCGTACTCGGCGAGCAGATACAGGCGAAGGTCTATACCGATGAGGCGGAGACCAACCCCGTGACCAAAGCCGAGAAGGCTATCAAGGAGGCGAAGACCTACGGCTATGATGTCGTGATTGTGGATACTGCCGGCCGGTTGGCTGTCGATGAGCAGATGATGCAGGAGATAGCCGCTATCAAACAGGCGATTACGCCCAGCGAGACCCTCTTCGTAGTGGACGCGATGACCGGTCAGGACGCTGTGAATACTGCCAAGGAGTTCAACGACCGCCTTGACTTTGACGGCGTGATACTCACCAAGTTGGACGGTGATGCCCGCGGTGGTGCGGCGTTGAGTATCCGCTCGGTGGTGAAGAAGCCTATCAAGTTTATCGGCACGGGCGAGAAGATGGATGCCTTGGACGTGTTCCACCCCTCGCGAATGGCTGACCGAATACTGGGCATGGGTGACGTGGTGTCCCTCGTGGAGCGTGCGCAAGAGCAGTACGACGAAGCGGAAGCCCGCCGTATCAGTAAGAAAATTGCCAAGAATCAGTTCGACTTCAACGACTTTCTCTCTCAGTTGGAGCAGATAAAGAAGATGGGTTCGATGAAGGAACTCATGGGTATGATTCCCGGAATGGACAAGGCGATGAAGGGCGTGGAAATCAACGACGATGCCTTCAAACCCGTGGAGGCTATCATATCCTCCATGACACCCGAGGAGCGTGCCAACCCCGCCTTGCTCAACGGCAGCCGCAAGAACCGTATTGCCAAAGGCTCGGGGACAAGCATTGTGGAGGTGAACCGTTTCCTCAAGCAGTTCGACCAAACGAGCAAGATGATGCGCAAGGTGCAGCAGATGAAGAGAAGGTAGGCACTGTCTTCTCCCTACTATCTACTATCCTATTAACTATTAACTATTAATTATTAACTATAAATGACCGTCCAAGAGGTGTTCGAACTGCGGCGTGCGGGTAAGGTGGAGGAGGCGTATGAGGCTATCCTGCCTATGTACCGCGTACACCATGGCAAGTACACCACCTTGGCGATGTTCTGGTGTGCGGTGGACAAGATGAACCTGTTGCTCACCCGTGTCATAGGCGCAGACGAGACATCCCTTGCGGCACTTCACGAAGCGGAACGCATATTCCTCAGCCTCGAACGGCTGTATCCTAATATGTACGACGACCAAGGGTCTGCCAAACAAACCCTTGACAGTATGCGTATGGCACTGCGGGATACCCGCTTGAAAACCAAGTGAGATATTCAGCGGCAGTTACCGGTTCTGAATGCCTGCTGCTATCCACTCGCTATCCACTCGTTGATAGTTTTGTCTTTTTCCTAATTTAGATTGACCTGTTTTTAACGTCAGTTCGATATTATAAGTATGGAATTCGTGGCTATTTGTGACAATTAATGTCCCACGAACTTTTAGTGGGCCTAAATGTAGTCTTACACCCGATAATGCTATTTATGGTCCATTCGTAAGTGATTATATGTTTATCAGTGTTTTAACGGGTGTTTAGTGGCATTTAATGGAGCCTACTATTAACGGTCCATTAGCGATGATTGGCGGAGAACGCCACCCGATATTGTATACATAACTAAATTTGTGTAACTTTGTGGGCAAAATAAGCATTGTGGGCTGCATTGTGAAGTATCGGCGACATATATTAACTATTATTGCTGTCCGGTAAACGTAGTCCGAAGCAGAAGAGTCACCCCAAAATGCCCATAAACAGGCATATTGGTATG